>JBBSPQ010000010.1:0-12416 GCA_038258585.1 Pseudomonadales bacterium | reverse complement strand
CATAACAGTTTGCCTAACAGATGCTTGATGCCGTCAATAATGTCACTGACTTCGGCCAGGCACTTCTGATTGCACAGCGTGGCGCTGCAGCAACCCCCCCAACGGCGTTTCAGGTCAGTGGCGGAGAACTGGGCTGGCGTAAAACTGACGGTCTGCCTACCTTGTTTGTTGACATCGTACCAACCATGAAGGCAGGCGAAATCAGAGGCCCAATACGCAGCCCAAGTGGGTTCCATCTGGTCAAACTCGTCGATGTGCGCGGCGGCGTCATCAGCATGGTCAAACAGACCCATGCTCGTCACATTCTGATTACACCCAATGAGATTCGGACAGAAGAACAGGCCAAGGCCTTAATCGACTCGCTGTATCAACGCATACAAAACGGTGAAGACTTTGCCGCGATTGCTCGCCAAACTTCAGACGATACTGCTTCCGTTGTCGCAGGAGGGGACATGGGTTGGGCGAACGAAGGCGGGATGCCACCCGAGTTTGAAGCAGTCGCCAATACGCTGGAAGTCGGCAAAGTAAGCGAACCTTTTCACACCAATTTTGGCTGGCACATCGCCGAGATTCTTGAGCGTCGCGAATCTGACCTGAGTCGTCAGTTCAGTCGTCAGCAGGCCGAGAATGCATTGCGTAACCGCAAGTTCGAGGTCGAGCTGCAGAACTGGCTGATCGAGATTCGCGAACAGGCTTACGTCAAGATTCTGATTTAGTGGCTACGGTGATTGATCGCATTGCCATTACTCCGGGCGAGCCTGCAGGCATTGGCCCGGATATCTGCATCCAGATTGCGCAGCAGCTCGATTCTAGCACTCAGAGAATTGTGATCGCCGATCCGGAACTGATGCGGCAACGTGCCCTGCAACTCGGCTTACCTCTGACGCTGATTCCTTTTGATCCTGAATCTATTCCCGTTACGAATCCGCAAGGCACACTGAGCATTATTCCTATTACTCTGCGCACATCAGTCACAGCGGGTTTACTCGACGTGGCCAACGCCGCTTATGTGCTGGATACGTTGCGGGTTGCTGTGGACTGCTGTCGTCGCAATCAAGTCGACGCGATGGTGACGGCCCCGGTTCACAAAGGCATCATCAATGACGCCGGCTTTCCCTTTACAGGTCACACAGAATTTCTGGCAGATCTGTGCAACCAGAAACTGACTGTTATGATGCTTGCGACCACCGGTCTGCGAGTGGCGTTGGCGACAACTCATCTGCCGTTGGCCCAAGTTCCGGCTGCCATCACCGCACCCTTACTGCGCGAGATTATTCGCATTCTGGATGCCGAATTGCGGCACCGTTTCGGCATTGCGGCGCCACGAATTCTTGTTTGCGGTCTTAACCCTCATGCCGGCGAAGGCGGTCATCTTGGCACAGAGGAAAGAGATATCATCGAACCGGTATTGGAGGAGATGCGAGCCAAAGGCGTCAGGCTGATTGGACCGCTTCCTGCGGACACGCTTTTTACCGACAAGTATCTGGCGGATGCCGACGTCGTGTTGTCGATGTATCACGATCAGGGGTTGCCGGTACTCAAGTACAAGGGCTTCGGCAACGCCAGTAACATCACACTTGGCCTGCCCATTATAAGAACGTCTGTCGATCACGGCACCGCTCTCGATCTGGCTGGAACAGGGAAGGCGTCTGCTGGCAGCTTGCACGAAGCCATCAATGTAGCCAAGGTTATGGTTCTGCATTCTCGCTAACATCCTAGCTGCAGCCATTAAGGACAAACGATTTAATGAAATACGATAGCGGCAACTCAAAGAAAGGGCGTAGCGCCCCTCGCGGCAAAGATCTGCAGAATGATGGCTTTCGCCATCAGGCGCGCAAGCGCTTTGGTCAAAATTTTCTACACGACCAGAACATCATCCAGCGCATTGTGAACTCGATCGATCCCAAACTGACGGATCACATCGTTGAGATCGGCCCCGGTCAGGGCGCAATCACGCGCAAGCTGATGATCTCATGTGAAAAACTGGACGCCGTCGAACTGGATCGCGATCTGGCTGCGTATCTGCAAGAAACGCTGGGGGATGATGAACGGTTCACCCTGCATCAGGGTGATGTATTGAAATTTGATTTCAGCACACTTACTACCATCCCGCGCTCTTTGCGCGTGGTCGGCAATCTTCCTTACAACATTTCTACGCCCTGCATGTTCCATCTACTCAATCACAGTTCTCTGATCCAGGACATGACCTTCATGTTGCAACTGGAAGTGGTGCATCGTCTTGCGGCCCAGCCAGGAGAAAACCATTTCGGACGACTAGGCCTGATGATGCAATACTTCTGCGAGGTCGAGCACTTGTTTGACGTGCCGCCTACAGCATTCACGCCGCAACCAAAAGTATGCTCCGCTATCGTGCGTTTGACGCCTCACCGCGAACCGCCGGTGCAGGTACAGGATCTGCGTTGTCTTCAGGATGTCGTGCGCGTTGCTTTCACGCAACGTCGCAAGACCTTGAAGAACAGCCTGCGCACCCTGATATCTGAGACAGAGTTAAACAAGCTGCCTATCGATACGGGTTTGCGACCCGAAAACCTAAGCCTTGCTGATTACGCTATGATAAGCGACAGCATCAGCACTGGCAGGTCCACCGGTTCGAACGCGGCAGAGCAGGAGAAATGAGATGGTGGTAAATGAAGTGATCCCGCAAGCAATTGATATTTCCGTGAAGACCCAGTACTTACAGGAACAGTCTGATCCAGAAAATAATCGTTTTGTATTTGCCTATACAATCGACATCGAAAACAAAAGCCAGAGCCCTGTCCAGCTGCTGTCGCGGCACTGGATCATTACAGATGACAATGACAAGGTCGAAGAAGTACGAGGCGCGGGCGTGGTTGGACAACAGCCATTGATCGCCCCTGGTCAGATTTTTCATTACACCAGCGGCGCGGTTCTCAGCACAGGATTTGGTACTATGCAGGGAAGTTACGAAATGATCGGCGAAGGCGGCGAGAAATTCGCGGCGCAGATTCCAGCGTTTCTGCTGTCCAGACCATTGACTGTGCACTGACCATCAGCACACTCTATAAAGTACACCCTAATAAGTACACCGGGAGTTAGCCGAAGGGCGTTATGTCGACTTATGTCATCGGGGATATTCAGGGCTGCTTCAAACCCCTGCAAAAATTACTTAACAGCGTTGATTTCTCGCCCGACAGGGACCGCCTTTGGTGTGTGGGCGACCTCATCAATCGTGGCCCAAAATCACTAGATACCCTCCGCTTTCTGCGCGATCTGGGTGATTCGGCAGTGATAGTCCTTGGCAACCACGACCTTCATTTCCTCGCCATTTATTACGGCTCGGCGACTAATCGCTCCAAAGATACTCTACAGAAATTACTGGATGCTGATGACTGCGAAGAGTTGAGCAATTGGTTACGCCAGAAACCACTAGCTCACTATGACAGCATAGTCACAGATCAGGGCGCACAGAACTTTCTGATGGTCCATGCAGGTGTCGCCCCACAGTGGACTGTGCAGAAGACTCTGGAGCTGGCGGCCGAAGTGGAGCTGACATTACAAGGGCCAGATTTCAAACTATTCTTCGATCACATGTACGGCGATTCTCCCAAGCGCTGGAAGGAAGAGCTGATGGGTTATGATCGCCTGCGAGTTATCACCAACTATCTCACGCGCGTGCGATTCTGCAAGAAGAACGGCAAGCTTGACCTGCAAGTTAAGGAAGGTCTGACATCCACTCCGCCCGATTACTATCCCTGGTATGAGCTCGAGCAATTGACCCCCGAAACCAAAATATTATTCGGCCACTGGGCAGCACTCGAAGGCAAGACGACAAACCCTTATGTCTACGCGCTCGATACCGGCTGCGTCTGGGGTCGGGAACTGACCATGATGCGGCTGGAAGATCATCAGTTGTTCAGCGTCTGAATCGAGCGTTACACTCTTCCCTGCAACCGGTTCCCGAAATGGCAACCTCCCTTTACATTTTTTGAACGGATAGCGACTCATGGATATCTATCTCGTAGGCGGCGCAGTCCGCGACAGCCTGCTGGGTCTCAATGAATCTGACAGGCCACAATCAGATCGCGACTGGGTTGTGGTCGGCGCCACTGTGCAGACGATGCTCGATCAGGGTTATGTTCAGGTCGGAAAAGATTTTCCGGTCTTTCTGCACCCCCGCAGTAAGGAGGAATATGCGCTTGCTCGCACCGAACGCAAAACCGGGCCGGGTTATACCGGTTTTGCTTTCAACACGAACGCCAGTGTTACGCTGGAAGAAGATCTACAGCGCCGCGACTTGACCATTAATGCCATCGCTCAGGATGAAGAAGGCAATCTGGTTGATCCTTATAATGGGCGCGACGATATCAAAAACCGTATTCTCCGCCACGTTTCGGATGCTTTCATCGAAGATCCTTTGCGCGTATTAAGAGTGGCGCGATTCGCAGCCCGTTTTTCCCACCTCGGTTTCCGAGTTGCCGACGAGACAATGGCACTGATGAAAACCATCACTGCCAGCGGCGAGCTCGATCATCTTGTTGCCGAACGTGTCTGGCAGGAAATCGAAAAGTCCTTGAACGAAAAGACCCCAACCGTTTTCTTCGAGATCCTGCGTGAATGCGGCGCACTCGCCGTAATTCTGCCGGAAGTGGACATACTGTTTGGTGTGCCGCAACCAGAGCAACACCACCCAGAGATTGATACCGGGATACATGTCATGCTTTGTCTTAAACAAGCGACATTGCTCTCCGATGATCCTGTTGTGCGATTTGCCACTCTGATGCACGACGTTGGCAAAGGAGTCACTCCAAAAGACAACTGGCCCCACCACTACCAACACGACAAACTCGGCGTGCCCGTCATAAAGAAACTTTGCCAGCGTCTGCGGGTTCCCAAAAAATTTGCCTCTATCGCGCAACTGGTCAGCGAGCACCATACTCAATGCCATCGCGCAGAGGAATTGCGCGCATCGACAACCTTAAAACTTCTGGAATCCCTCGACGCCTTTCGCAGACCGCAGCAAATGGCGCAGTTCCTTTTAGCCTGCGAAGCTGACTCGAAAGGTCGTCCCGGATACGAAAACATTATTTACAAGCAAGCGGATTTACTACGAAAGGCGTTGGACGCTGCACTGACTGTGGATGTAAAAAGCCTGCTGGACAGTAGAGCCAGCAACTATTCCGAAGCAGAAAATGCTGAGCAAAAGGAGTCTGAAGATAAAACGCCAGATCATGAAAACATCAAGACCTTGATCGCTCGCCAACGCACGCGCGCAATTGCCACTGCGCTTGGGAAACACTGATTATGTGCTTCGAATCCCGAGCCGCGCCTGTAAGATGAATCTGCCCGGACACGCCCGCGAGCACATCCATGTGGGGCTCAATCGCGCCATCCATGGCGCTCAATGGTCCGATCAGTTTCATCTCACAACCGCGTCTCTAATTTTTAAGCGGGGCATAGATACAAACCGCAATTATATTGCAGCCCCACTGACGAGAGTGAGGCTGTGGTGCTGAGTCAGACAGGAGCGGAGCGCGCCATGGTTGGCGCGGTCCGAGCCCGACATGGTCGTACTTGTGGGCGTCTCCTGCCTGACTCAGCACCGCAGCGTCGCTCGACAAAAAAGCACCAATCTTTACAGGCATTAGCACCAATGAACACATTCAATAATCCAGTATTGCTAATAACGGGCGCAGCCAAACGAATCGGCGCAAAGATTGCTGAATATTTTCACAACAATGGATATGACGTTGTTATTCACTACCATCACTCCGCAGACGAAGCGGAAGTGCTGCAGAATAAACTTAATGCACTTCGTCCCGATTCAGCCAAAACACTTCAAGCCGATCTGCGCGACGTCGGTGCGGTTCAAAACATGGCCGATGCAGCACTGACATGGCGTGGACGTCTCGATGTCCTGATAAATAATGCGAGCAGCTTCTATCCAACACCTTTAGCGACGACAAAGGAAGTGGAGTGGGACGAACTGATGGGAAGCAACCTGAAGGGCGCTTTCTTTCTCTCGCAGGCGTTGGCCCAAGCATTACGAAACAGCAACGGCTGCATCATTAACATGACGGATATTTATGCAGACAGCGGATTGTTTGAGCATCCCGTCTACAGTATTGCGAAGGCCGGGGTTAAGGCGATGACTAAAGCACTGGCGCGTGAACTCGCACCCAACGTGCGCGTGAATGGTATCTCTCCGGGCGCCATTCTTTGGCCCGAAAACAGCGCTGCTGAAAGCGTCGATCTCGATAGCATTGCGTTACGGCGCACAGGAGATCCACAGGACATTGCAGTTGTCGCATGGTTTCTTGCGCATGAGGCGACCTACACGACAGGGCAAACGATACGTGTTGACGGTGGCAGAAATACCAGCATGTCCCTATGATCTAGTCATCTGCTCATTAACAGAAATGCTTTCAGGATTGCCTTTATGCTCGAAACTGTCTGGATAGGCTTTGCATTCAGTCTGGGATTATTAGTCAGACTGGTCGGACTGCCTTCGCTGGTTGGGTATCTCGCCGCCGGTTTTGTTATTTCCTCTCTTGCCCCTCGGTTGGGCTTACCGGCAGAGAGCGGAGAAATTCTTGAGCACATTTCCCATCTTGGCGTGCTGCTGTTGTTGTTCACGGTGGGGCTGAAACTGAATGTACGTAATCTCGTCAAACCGGAAGTGATCGGTGGAGGCATACTCCATTTCGTCGTGTCCTGCGTCGTGCTTGCCCCCGCGTTCTATCTCATGATGGATATCTCTATGTACAGCGCCATCATGCTGGCGATAGCGTTGGCATTTTCAAGCACAGTGCTGGCAGCAAAAGTACTGGAGAGCAAGCGCGAACTGCGCGCCTTCCATGGTCGCGTCGCCATCGGCATTCTGGTTGTGCAGGATCTGATCGCACTGCTGGTGCTGAGTGTGGCAAATGGCACAACTCCTTCGCCTTGGGCGCTGCTGGTATTTGCATTACCACTTCTGCGCCCCCTGCTGTTTCGCCTGCTCGACGAAAGCGGTCACGAAGATCTTCTTATGTTGTTTGGTTTGTTGCTCGCACTGGTCATTGGCGGCTATGGTTTCGAACACCTCGGCCTGAGTTCCGAGTTGGGTGCACTTGTCTTTGGAGCGATGCTGGCGAAGCACCCTCGTGCCGGCGAACTGTCCAAGTCACTATGGAGCATTAAGGAATTTTTCCTCGTGGGGTTTTTCCTGCAGATCGGAATCGGAGGTTTGCCGGGCGTTGAGGCCTGGACATTTGCTTTGATTATGACGGCCCTGCTTCCATTAAAGAGTCTGCTTTTCTTTCTTCTACTGGTGGCCTTCAAATTACGCGCACGCAGTGCCTTCCTGTCGGGACTGAGTCTGACCAATTACAGCGAATTCGGCATCATCGTTGCCAGCGTTGCATTGCCGGAGTGGATTGTGCCGTTAGCATTAACAGTGGCATTGTCATTTGTCGTGTCAGCACCACTCAATCGTTTTGCCCATCCGTTGTATGAAAGACTGGCTCGGCGTCTGATCCCATTCGAGCGCAACATCCACCATCCCGATGAGCAGCCCGTGTCGCTTGGCGACGCCGAGGTTCTCATCATGGGCATGGGCCGCACCGGGACCGCCGCCTATGAGTATCTGAAAGATCAGTGCAAACTCGTGGCGCTGGATTCCGACCCTGCCAGAGTGCAGCTGCACCAATCTTTAAACCACAATATATTCTTTGCCGATGCGGAAGATCAGATGTTCTGGCAGGGGCTGGATTTTGGATCGGTGCGCGCCGTCATTCTCAGCATCAATGAGGCAGAAGCGAAACGCATCGCTGCGCAAAAACTGCGACAGAGTGGTTTCACCGGTTTAATTGTTTCTCACAGCATGCATGAGGACGAAGCCAAAGAGATCATTGCGGCGGGAGCAGACCAGAGCTACCTCACCATGTCCGAGGCCGGTGTGGGTATTGCCGAGCATGTTCGTCAATCTCTCAATCCGGCTCCCGCAGCATGATAGAGGCCCTTGCAGATTTTGTGCTCGAACACAAACGCCTGCTTGTTCTGACAGGCGCCGGATTGAGCGCACCGTCGGGAATCCCTGTCTACCGCGACAAAAGTGGCACATGGCTCCGCACCACCCCCATTCAACACAACGACTTCATCAATCGGGAATCTAGCCGTCAGCGTTATTGGGCACGCAGCATGGTCGGCTGGCCGCGCATGGCCGACGCGACGCCAAACGACGGTCACAATGCCTTAGTAGAATTGGAACAGGAAGGTTTCATTGATCTTCTAGTGACGCAGAACGTGGACTGCCTGCATCAACGTGCGGGACAGCGCAACCTGATCGACCTGCACGGAAGCCTTGATCGCGTGCAGTGTCTGCAATGCCACGCGATAATATCGCGCGCGGAAGTGCAGAAAACGCTGGAAGCAAGCAATCCGAAATTAATTCAACCGCTAGCAGAAATACGTCCCGATGGCGATGCCGATCTGGCCGATGAACTGATCGAGGGTTTGCAGATACCGGCCTGCCCACATTGCGACGGGATACTCAAACCGGATGTCGTTTTTTTTGGCGGCACGGTACCCATAGATCGTGCTAATGCAGCGCGCTTGGCGCTTGAAAAGTCCGAGGCCCTGTTTGTGGTCGGATCATCGTTGACGGTGTTTTCCGGTTTTCGATTCTGTCGCGATGCCCATCGCATGGGAAAACCTATCGCTTCCCTGAATCTTGGTCAAACGCGGGCTGATGATTTTCTTACGCTTAAGGTGGAAGAAGATTGCGCGATTGGATTGCGCGCTCTGTATAATCTGACGACAACGATCGAAAAAAAACCTTCGCTCACTTCAATCCAGACTGACCACTTGAGATAACTGACGCCCGTTCCAGTTAAAATTGACTGGCCATAACTTCTGGCGGCTTTTGTCGTATTCGGCCCACAACTGTGCGTAAGTTTTATCGGATGCTGGATGCAGCTGACTTCCCAGTACCTGCGCCAGCGGCCAAAGCACGTAGGCGTTCTCGTTGATCTCCGCGCGCGGCAGACGAATTCCGGAATTTTCACCGTGTAAGTCGCCATAGGTCAAGATATCGATATCAAGTGTTCTGCCACTGAATTTCGGCCCCTGTCGCGAACGCCCATTCTGATCTTCCAGTTCTTTTAGATAATGAACCAAATCTGGCAACGATTCGCTGGTGTCAATCACCACAGCCAGATTGAGAAAATTCGAACCAGTGAATCCAACAGCCTCGCTCTCGAACACGGACGAAATCTGCAGCTCACCAAATTTTTGTTGCAAGGCATCTAATGCCTTAACCAGATAATGTTTGGCGTCGCAATTACTACCCAGGCTTAACGCTACAATCGTCACGAGATAATCACTCTGTTCGCGTACCGCGCTCAATGATAACGCCTACATCTCTGGCCACACTAACCGCACCGGGTTTACCCACACGCAGTCGTAGCCACGGCACATCGAATTCGGTGAGCACGATTTCAGCCACTTTCTCTGCCATCGCCTCGATCAACAGAAATTCGCTTTCCTCAATAAACGACGTCAGCCGTTTCGACACCGCTTTGTAGTTGAGTGTTAGCGCTATATCTTCCGCAATGGCGGCGGGGCGAATGTCCGTGCCCATCTCCAGATCGAGACACACAACCTGTTTGCATTCCCGCTCCCAGTCGTAAATTCCGATGACTGTCTCAATTTTCAGGTCGTGAATGTAAACGATGTCCATGACAATTTATCTCTTAGTAAGCTGTTGCAGAAATATCAGACAGACTCGGCTACATTGATTGCAGCTCGGTCACCTCGATTGCAGAGGGTGTAGAGCAGAGAGTGTAGAAAGCGGCCAGCGTGGCTTCACATCCAGCGCCAGCCCGTCCTGTTCGCCGGCGACCAGGCGTTGGCAACCGGCATAGGCGATCATAGCGCCGTTGTCGGTACAGAAACGTGGTTTGGCATAGAATAATTGGCTTTGCTCTTTCTCGACCATTGCCTGCAGACCGGCGCGCAGACTCAAATTCGCACTAACGCCCCCGGCGATGATCAGGGTCTTCATGCCAGTCTGCTGCAGCGCCCGACGGCATTTGATAACGAATGTCTGCACAACAGCATCCTCGAATGCGAGCGCGATATCGGCTTTGGTCTGTTCATCAAGCTCTGCATCTCCCGCCGCCGTCTTGTGTTCTTGCAGGGTGTTGCGAACAAAAGTCTTGAGACCACTAAAGCTGAATTCCAGACCCGGTCTGTTAGTCATCGGGCGAGGAAACGTGAAGCGACCCGGAGTTCCCGCTTGCGCAAGAGCTGCGACTCGTGGGCCACCCGGATAGGGTAAACCCAACATTTTGCCAACTTTGTCGAAAGCCTCGCCTGCTGCGTCATCCAAGGACTCGCCCAGAAGCCTGTAGCGCCCGATACCTTCCACTTGAACCAGTTGCGTGTGTCCGCCAGAAACCAACAGGGCGACAAATGGAAACTGTGGTGGAGACTCTTCCAACATGGGAGCAAGCAGATGCCCTTCCATGTGGTGTACACCTATTGTGGGAATGCCAAGTGACATGCCCAGCGAACGACCAATACTCGCACCTACCAGTAATGCACCAATCAGGCCGGGGCCGGCCGTATACGCTATACCTTCCAGATCTTTCCGGGAGACGTCGGCACGCTCCAACACTTCCTGGATCAGAGGCAGCGTCTTGCGAATGTGGTCGCGGGACGCCAGCTCAGGCACCACGCCGCCAAAACGCTCATGGATTTCTATCTGACTGTACAAGCTGTCGGCCAGCAGGCCACGCTCGCTGTCGTAAATGGCAACCCCTGTTTCATCACAGGATGTCTCAATCCCCAAAACCAGCATTGTTTGAAATCCCACCTGTTATCGATTCATCTACTACTTTATCGTCGCGGCACCGCGTACTTTCGACGATTGAAAGGCTCGCCATCATATGCCAGAGCCCCCATATTGACCAGCCGAGGTCTGAAAACTTACACTCAGACGTATGATTGCTTTGCATTTACCCCTTTGCCGCATTACCATATGCCCCCTTTGATTTTAATGGCCAAATTACAAGCAGTGGCGCACCGCCCTTGCTAAGAACAGGCCAAGAGTCAGCGAAACAACTCTTATTTGCTAAACAATTGTGGAAGGTGTCCATTTATTATGCCGATGGTAAAACTGAAAGAAAATGAACCGTTTGACGTGGCTCTGCGCAGATTCAAGCGCTCTTGCGAGAAGGCCGGTGTATTGGCTGAAGTCCGTCGCAAAGAATTCTATGAGAAGCCCACTGCAGCGCGTAAGCGTAAAGCTGCGGCAGCCGTTAAACGTCACCTGAAAAAGCTGCAACGCGAAAACAAGAAAACCAAGCGTTTCTATTAAGTACTGCTAACAGCTATGGCCGAAAGCACACTCAAACAGCAACTCACCGACGCGATGAAAAACGCCATGCGGGCCAAAGACAAGTTACGTCTTGGCACGGTTCGTCTTGCTTTGTCCGAAATCAAGAAGATTGAGGTTGACGAGCGCATTGATCCGGACAACACGCGTATTACTGCCGTCCTGGATAAAATGATCAAGCAGCGTCGAGAGTCCGTGAAGCAATATGAGGCCGGTAATCGTCCTGATCTGGCTGCGCAGGAAAGCGCAGAAATTGTCATCCTGCAGGAATTCATGCCGCAAGCGCTGTCCGCCGACGAATTGGACGCGGTTATCACTCAAGCGTTGAGCGATAGCGGCGCCACAGGCATTCAGGACATGGGCAAGGTCATGGCTGCGGTTCGCCCAGCCGTCATGGGCCGCGCTGATATGGCAGCGGTCAGCCAGATGATCAAAGACCGATTGGCGCAAGGCTAATCACAAGCCACCCCCGATTCAACGTACAATTTTCAAACCTTATATCTTGAAACCTTGTATTTTGAAACCTTGTATCTCGAAATCTCTTATCTCGAATTGCGCTGTCTTTGGTGTCGTGACGTATGGCAGGTCTGATTCCTCAAGCTTTTATCGATGACCTGCTCAGCCGGGTCGACATTGTTGATGTAATCGACAAGCGCGTAAAACTGCGCAAGACCGGCAAGAATTACTCCGCGCTCTGCCCTTTCCATACCGAGAAATCGCCCTCTTTCAGCGTCGAACCTGAAAAACAGTTCTATTACTGTTTTGGCTGCGGCGCGGGCGGTAATGCACTCGGTTTCGTGATGGACTACGAGCGACTGGATTTCCCGCAATCAGTAGAGATGCTGGCGGGCGACTACGGCATCGACGTGCCCCGCGAAGAGGGTCGCGCCGAAGGTAAAACCCAGGGCGAGAATAAGCAGCTATTACATGTGCTGGAACAGGCCAACGATTTCTACCAGAAGCAATTGCGCAATCATGCCGCCAAGGCCCGGGCAGTCAACTACCTTAAAAGTCGCGGTCTTACCGGCGTTATCGCCAAGCAATTCGGCATTGGATT
>JBBSPQ010000009.1:0-12519 GCA_038258585.1 Pseudomonadales bacterium | reverse complement strand
TGTCAAACTTGATCATGTATCCGAGCCTTTATCGGCCTGGGGTTGGGTGAAGAGCGCGTCAACGAAATCCTTCGCTTCAAACGGTCTCAGGTCGTCAACCTTTTCTCCAACACCGATAAAACGGATGGGCAGGCGCAGTTCTTTAGCGATCGCGAACACCATTCCGCCCTTAGCCGTGCCATCCAGTTTGGTCAGGGCGAGGCCGGTCACATTCACTGATTTATGAAACGCCTTCGCCTGATTGAGCGAGTTCTGGCCCGTAGTCGAATCGAGCACCAACAAAGTTTCATGAGGCAGGTCTGGGTCGAGTTTCTTGAGTACCCGAACGATTTTCTCCAGTTCCTGCATAAGGTTGTCCTTGTTGTGCAAACGCCCAGCTGTGTCAGCGATCAGCACGCCGGCGCCTCTGGCCTTGGCAGACTGATAGGCGTCGAAGATGACTGACGCGCTGTCCGAGCCAGTGGGCTGAGCAATGACTGGCACCTGATTGCGATCACCCCAGACCTTGAGCTGTTCCACCGCGGCGGCACGAAAGGTATCACCGGCGGCAAGTACCAGTTTGTGCCCCTGTTGTTGCAGGCGTTTGGCAAGTTTGCCGATGGTGGTGGTCTTGCCCGCGCCGTTGACGCCAACGACCAGAATGACATAAGGCCTGGCGTCCACCGGTATGGTGAGAGGCACTTCACAGGGCGTTAACAGGGAGGCTAGCTCGTTCTTCAAGCTGTCCATCAGAGCCTGAGGACTGGCCAGTTGCTTGCGATTCAATTTGAGAGTCAGCGCCTGAATCACATGATCTGTTGCCTCGAGTCCCATGTCGGCAGAGAGCAGTTGCGTTTCAATATCATCCAGCAGCGATTGATCGATGGTCTTTCTGCCAAGCATCAGAGTGCTCAACGAATCGGTGAGAACAGTACGGGTCTTGCTTAAACTCTGGCGCAGGCGGCTGAATAGAGAGCTCTTGCTCTGGTCTGACGAGGGCTCAGTTTCGTTTGAGATTGTTTGAGCAGCTGGCACAGTCGCAGCTTGAGCGATTAGGTCAGATGTCGGCGCAGATTCTGATTCGACTGGAGAATTAGGACTGGTGCCTGTCGATTGAGGGGTGGCTTCAGGAGGCTTTTTCTTGATGAAACTGAACATGGATATGCATCTTCCGGCTCGCTGTAGTGGCCGGCTATGCTACCATTTCCCCGGTTTTATAGACACAAGCGCAATTCGCCGATGACAAGCCTCATATGAACAAAAACAATACCAAGTTGGGGCGTCAGTCAGGCTCTGGGGCGGGTAACAGCCTGCGCGTCATTGGCGGCCAGTGGCGCAGCCGCAAACTCACCTTTCCCGATGTCGAAGGGCTTCGACCCACCGCAGATCGGGTGCGCGAGACTCTTTTCAACTGGCTTCAGAATACAATCCAGCGGGAAGACTGCCTGGACCTGTTTGCAGGCAGTGGTGCATGCGGGATAGAAGCGCTGTCTCGGGGCGCTCGACATGTTACCTTTGTCGACAGTTCAAGTGCCGCCGCCAAAGCGATCAAAGACAATTTGCAGTTGTTGCAGGCGTTGAATTTCAGCGTCATCTGCGACGACTCTCTGCGCTGGTTAAAAAATCCTACGCACAACACAGGGCCGGCCCAGTACGGCCTAGTCTTTCTCGATCCCCCCTTCGATTCTGACCTGATGGCGCGCAGCACTGCAACGTTGGAAGCCAGCAATTTGCTTGGTCCTGATGCATTGATTTATCTGGAATCCGCTCACGAGATTCCCATCGCAGCACTTCCAGATGGATGGCAAGTACTAAAATCCAAACGAGCCGGGTTGGTGCATTTTTACCTGTGTCAGCGTCATTTTTCTCAGCAAACTTTGTCTCAACAAGACATTCGGGAGACTGTTCTGGAATGACTAAAGCGTCCCTAGATTTTCTATCACCGTGGTGGCTACCCGGCGGCCATGCGCAAACATTGTGGCGTCGATTCTCGCCTATCAACAATGTGCGTCAGGATCGTCAGCGCCTCGAACTGGCAGATGGCGACTTTCTGGATCTGGACTGGGTGAACCCTGAGGCCAGACAGCACGACTTGCTCGTGGTCTTGGTGCATGGTTTGTGTGGAAGTTCGGAGTCGCCCTATATTCAATCGCTGCAACGTTTGTTAAAGCAGCGCGGCTACAGCAGTGTTGCCATGAATTTCCGCGGTTGCAGTGGCGAAATAAATCGCCTCGCACGAGCTTATCACTCAGGCTGCACCGAGGACGTCGAAGCGGTCTATCAAGCGCTCACTGTGGAAACGGGGGGCCGCCCAATGGCCTTCGCCGGATTCTCCCTGGGTGCCAATGTCTTGCTGCGCTGGCTCTCCGAGATCGACCCACGGGAAGATGTTCGCAGTGCCGTCGCTGTCTCCACGCCATTTTCATTGCGGCTGTGTTCAGAAGCAATGCTGTCCGGGTTCTCCTGTCTGTATGGCCACTATTTTCGCCGTCGGTTGGTGCGAGATGTGGTGAACAAACGAGCCTATTTCCGTCACCTCGGTAAGCATGAGGAGCTGGATAAACTGAACGCTCTGGGCGATCTGAGTCGACTGAAAAATCTATGGGAATTTGATGACCAAGTCACCGCGCCATTGCACGGATTTGCAGGGGCCGAAGACTATTACGAGAAGTGTTGCAGCGGTGCCGTGCTGGATCGCATCCACACTCCGCTAACACTGATTCAAAGCAAAAATGACCCCATCATTCCGTTTGCCTCGCTGCCTTCTTTTGAAGGATTGTCAGCTTCCACTGTCTTGGATTTGACTCTGGAAGGAGGGCATGTGGGATTCACTTGTGCCGGCGTCCCGCTGTGGCTTGAAGAGCGTATAGTGGCAGCGATCGAGGTGGCTGACGGAGGTGTTGGTGCAAGCGAAACCAGTCTGAAAGTGCGGTCCATTGAGGTGGCATGAGGGTTTGATTAGAATGGCCACCTGCCAGCAATGACAGCAGATAACACCATTCAGAATAAAGCCCAACAGACGGATGTCTGCAGGCCGAGGGGAAATGAAGAAAAATGAAAATTGCGGTATATCCGGGTACTTTCAATCCCATCACTAATGGGCATACAGATCTGGTGGAGCGAGCTTCACGGCTTTTCGATCACATTATTGTGGCTGTTGGCATCAACCAACAGAAAGGCACAACACTCTCTACCCAGCGTCGAGTTGAACTGGCTTCGGAGGTGTTGGGCCATCTCCCCAATGTCGAAGTGTGTTCGTTTGATACGCTATTGACTGAATTCGTCAAACAACGCAACTCCCATATTATTTTGCGTGGCCTGCGTACTGTGGCTGACTTTGAATATGAGTTTCAACTAGTGGGCATGAATCGCGTGCTTGAACCAAATATTGAGACCGTTTTCTTGGCGCCGGCAGAACATCTGTCTTACATATCCTCCACTCTAGTCCGGGAAATCGCGTCCTACGGTGGGGACATCTCCAAGTTCGTTCATCCCGCAGTCGCTAGAGAAATGATGAAAAAGGACTCTGTTAGCTAATTGCATCGACTGTCAGCGCTGACATTTGGCGCAGAAGACCGTAGTGCGCTGACCTATGCGAATTTCTGTTAACGGCTCTGAGCAGCCGTTGCAGCTTTCCCCTCCGCGTCCGTAGACGTGAAGAGACTGTTTGAAATATCCCGGTTTGCCATCTCCGCCAACGAAGTCACGCAGAGTAGTCCCGCCCTGCTTGATGGCGTTCTCTAGAACCTCCTTAATGCAATCCGTTAACAGCGCGTAACGCGCCGCCGAGATTCTTCCTGCGGCACGATCTGGCCGTATACCCGCCATATAAAGCGCCTCATTCGCATAAATATTTCCGACTCCCACGACGACATGACTGTCCATGATGAAGGTCTTGACTGGGGTTCGGCGACCTCGCGATTGTGCGAACAGCGTGGTCCTGTCGAAATCTTCAGAGAGAGGCTCCGGGCCCAACGATTTCAGTAGGGGATGATCAAGTGGGGGTTCCAGCAGCCATAGCATGCAACCGAAGCGACGCGGGTCGGAGTAACGCAGGATCAGCCCGTTGCCGAAAGTGATATCGACATGATCATGCTTGCGAATCGGCTCGTCGGCTTCTGTAATCCGTAAACTTCCCGACATTCCTAGATGGACCAATAGACAAGCGTTGCCAGCAAACAGCAACAGGTATTTGCCACGTCTTTCGACGCGCTCAATCGATCTGCCAGGCAGATCGTGCGCCAGCGCGTCGGGTATCGGCCAACGCAGCTGCCTGTTACGCACTGTGACGGTTTGAATCGTTTGGCCAAGGATGTGAGGCGCAATTCCCTGACGCGTGGTTTCAACTTCGGGTAGTTCGGGCATATTAAATCTGTTCACTCATGAAAGAGTCTCGAATGTTAAGTGGTCTGATAAAGACTCTCTGGCCACTAGTGGCGCAGTTTACAGTCCCGATGCTCGGGTGTATAAATAGTATGAACTGAACTATTTGCTCACGGAGTACGTAATACCTATTGGATAGTTAAGCACGCCCCTAAATTCTCCTTTGAAACTTCAGGATTCGCTCGTGAAACTTTCAGGCATAGGCATGGCATTTGTCGCGGCATTATTTATGTCTGCAGTCAACGTGGTTTGCGCGCAACAGTTTGGCGCAACGACCAATTCTTCAGTTCAGCTCGATCGCCTTAACCCCACCGATATTAACTCCTCAGTGAACGTCTCCGCTGACACTGATGAGAATTCCGAGGCGCCAGACGACCCCGTCATCGCTAAAATTCTGCATTTTGAACCACCCGTAGCGTTGATGGAAATCGAAACAATGGGCATGCTGGATCTGAGTGCTGTCTCGAGCGAGCAGCGCGAATCTGATCCTTCTGCACAAGTATCACTATTCACCAACTTCAGTCCGGAAGAACAAGCATACCTGCAGCGTCTGCAAGACATAGACAGCTATGAGCAGGCGTTGGAACAATTGGAATTTGAAGGGGGCGCATGGAGCGACCAGATCGCTGAAGAGCTAACTACTCTTGGGACATTGCTGCAAGAGCAGGGTGACTACGAAGAATCGTTGGAAATTTTCGATAGAGCGATTCATATCCGGCGAGTGAATCAGGGTCTGTTCAGTCCACAACAAATTCCTCTTGTTGAGCAATTGGCAAATAGCTATGTGGCACTTCAACAATGGAAAGAGGCCGATGAGCAGCATCAATACGCGTTCTATGTTCAGCTGCGTACCTACGGACCGAACGATCCGCGCATGATTCAAGTGTTTCAAAATTTGGCGCGCTGGAACATCAAAACCTTTTACAGAGGAGTTGACCCAGATCCAGGTCAGCGCCTTGTGCAGACTTTTCAGCTCTACCGCGCAGCGATGAACACTGTGTCATCCCACTTTGGGAATGAGGATCCTCGCTATGTGGCATTCCTGCAGGATATGGCTGGAGCCTCTGACATGATCGCCCGCTATTCTCTCCCGGGAACAGCGGCAGGTACTCATCTGAATCCCGCTATTCGGCAAGTCACTACCAATTACGACGGGAGTTCAAACCGAGTAACGGCTGACAGCGGCGGGGGCGAGCGAGCCTTGCGTCGTGTAGTCGATTTTTACAATAATCCCAAGCTTCCCCAGAATGACCAGACGCTATTATTCAGGGCTCAGGCCATTGCGAATCTTGGGGATTGGTATCTTGTGAGAGATAGAAGGCAAGCGGCAATGCGCATCTATAAAGACGCATACGATTTACTTTCTAGCGCCGAAGGGAGTGAAGAGTTAACTCAGGGGGCTTTCGACAAAATTGTCTTCTTGCCAACTTATTCGACCTTCGATGAGGAAAAGAAAGAGGCATTGGGTCTCAACCCCGATTCGGGTGCCCACATGGGCTATATCGACATGTCATTCGATGTGAGCCAATATGGGCGTGCTACTAATTTCGAAGCACTCGCAATGGAACCAGCGGGTCTGGAAAGGGTCGAAGGTCAGGTAGTGGACATGGTTCGCAGCAACTTCGTCAGACCAAGAATCAGTGACGGCAAGACAGTGCCATCCACAGGAGAGCGTTATCGTTTCGCGTTCTGGTACTGAAAAACTCCGGTAAAAAATAATTCATAAAATCTGCCGTCAAATTCTCTTTCCGAACAACTTGTCTGGAGAGATACTGGCTGTCCCTTGTTGAATTAGGTTCAGACAGGTCTCATTAATGTTGTAGTGCGTATACTGAAGTTCATACACACACTAACGTATTCAAAGGAGCGTATCAGTATGAAGAGATCAAGAATGCAGAATCTGTTCGTGATCGGTGCTACCGCTCTGGTATTGGCAGGCTGTGAATCCACCAGTCAGCAGCAGTCATCGCAGAGCTCTATGCCGTCGATGCCTTCCAGCTCGTCATCATCGTCATCGTCATCGTCGTCTTCGTCGGCGAGTATGCCGTCGATGCCGTCGTCCTCGTCATCTTCTTCTGGTGCGCCATCAATGCCATCGGCAAGCCAGAGCAGTTCATCGACACCGTCCATGCCTTCATCGTCGTCTTCCCGTGACTCTTCATCAGGCAGCCCGTCTGTAGGGGGCACCGCTATGCCGACTATCGCTGGTAGTCAGTCCAGCAGTTCATCTGGAACAAGCTCGTCTGGAACGATGCCCTCGCCGGGAAGCAGTCAATCGTCGGGCAGTGGTCAACGTGCCAGTACAGGAGGACAAGTCGGTTCCGCCAGCAGCAGCGGCGATTACAGTCTTGAGACGCTGCCTGGAGGATTGGGCGATGGCAGCAGTGGGCCTATGACATCGCAGGAAAGAGCGGCGGTGCTGGCAGGAACATTAAATCGCGGTTATGAAGACTTTGACGGTTTTATTCTTGAAGAACGGGCACGTGCCCAGGCAGAAGCCAACGCAGCCCGGAATGCGGGAATACCGGGTGATTCCGGAGGCACTTCCGGAGCCTCTGGTGGTGATGGCGGTTCACCAATCATTGTGGCTGCGAGGCCGGGTGGCGCTTCCGGGCCGCAAGGGCCTGCAGGAGCAGGCGGTGGCTCAGGGCAAGATCAACAGACCTATGCCCCACCAGAGGATATCCCCAGCGGTCGTGACGATGACATTGTTGCAAGACAGCTCAGAGAAGCGGCCACGCACGAACCGGACCCGGAACTGCGCGAAAAGTTGTGGGATGAGTATCGCAAATACACAGGTACAGGCGGTTGATCATGTTGTTATCAAAAGCCAGAGTTCTCATGTTGGGTCTGGTCTCTTCGGCGGTAATCGCCTGCTCTACAACTTCTGTTAAAACAACAGAGTACGTTCAGATCGTGCAGGATCAGACTCCAATAGCAGAAGATTTGTTAATGGACATTGGCATCACGGTATTTGATCCGGGCATTGATGAGTTGGATAGAGATGAAGAGGAGCGGGTCAGCCCGGAAATCCGCAATGCGGAGGCGCGTTATGCGCCCTTCATGCTGGCGGAAACTCTCCAGAGCTCAGGGAACTGGGGCGTAGTGAGAGTATTGCCGAACGAGACCAGTACGATGGATGTCTACCTGCATGGGCAGATACTCCAGTCGGATGGTGAAGGCATGATTATCAAGGTCACTGCGCGCGATTCCAGTGGTACGCTCTGGTATACAAAGGAATATGAGGAGCATATTAGCCAGTTCAGCTATGAGCAGACCCAGCGGCAGGCGAATGATCCGTTTCAGGTGATATATAACAATATCGCCAATGACCTGCTCGCCTATCGTAAGTTGAACCTGAATGATCAACGGATTCGTCAGATTCGAACAATTTCCGAGCTGCAGTTCGCGAGAGATTTTGCGCCCGATGTCTTCGATAGCTATCTGACGGTCAACAACAGAGGAATTACCCAGATAGTCAGCCTGCCTGCTGCCAATGACCCCTCCTTAGCGCGAATCCGGGAAATACGTCAACGCGACAATCTGTTTGTCGATACCGTGCAGGACTATTACGCTACTTATGCCAGACAGATGCGAGTCCCTTACGACTCATGGCGTGAGCAGAGTTATCACGCCACCATGACTCTTGATCGTCTCGAAGCTTCAGCCCGCCGTCGCTTTATCGCAGGAACCGCTGCTATCGTTGGCGGCATAGCCGCCGCGAGTAGCAGCAATGCGTCAGTGCGAACCGGCAGTCTGGTCGGGGTAGGTGCTGGCGCATACATGGTCAAGAGTGGCTTCGATGTCAGTGCCGAGGCGAAGATTCACATTGCTGCATTGCAGGAGCTTGGCGAATCTCTGGAAGCGGAAGTTGAGCCCAAATCGATTGAGTTGGACGATAGAACTGTCATGCTAACTGGCACGGTGCAGGAGCAATACAGCCAATGGCGAGAAATCCTGGCGGATATCTACGAGGCTGAGACAGGCGATATTTGAAGCAGTGGGTGTCGGAGTGCGGATATTTCTACATTCCAACGAATTATCCTGAATGGCCAGTCGAGTCCTATGACAGAACGAGAATTTGCAAACAATACGAATCTTGATCCTCTCGACTTGATTCCAGCACGTGCCAGCAAATCTGAATCTGCTGCGACCGGCATGCCCTCTCTCGTCGTGTGGATAATGATGGGTGTGTTGGTGCTATTGGCGCTGGCGGTCATTTTTGTGCTGCCTGGCGTGGTGGAAGAATATGAACTTCCCTTCACCCCTCGGGCCGCTGTGACGGAACCCCTTATTCCCGCAAGTGGCAATAATCCAGCTCTCAATCCAATTTCTCCTTTTGAAGAAGCGCAGAAGGCGCGCCAGCGCGCTGAAGCGCAAGATGTGCTCGCAAGCCTGCTAGCTCGTCAGTCAGAGCTGAGGGCTCTGAACGTCACGGATTGGGCGGCCGAAGATTATCAGGCGGCGGTTGATTCAGCGCAGTTGGGCGACGAGGCTTATAGAACCCAGCAATTCTCTGACGCGAGGGGATATTACCAAAGCACTGACGCAGCAATGCAGGTTTTGCAAGAAAGGGCTCCCGAAGTATTTGCAAATGCCATGAGCGAGGGAACCGCAGCACTAGGTGCCGACAACGGCGCGCTCGCAGACGAGAAGTTCACCTTGGCACTGGCTCTGCGCCCCGATAGTAGAGAAGCCCAAAATGGGCTGCAACGCGCTCATACCCTTGATCAAGTCATCGAGTTGATGCAGCAGGCCGCCGATGCCAGAGCGCAAGGCAACTTCGATCAGGCGCAAACACTGCTACAACAAGCTGTGTCTCTGGATCGTGCACATACAGTCGCGAATGCGCAATTGGCGCAAGTGCGGACTCAGATAAGTAACAACGCCTTCACCAATGTGATGTCACAAGGATTTGCCTCTTTGCAGGCAGGTGATTCCGAAGCAGCCATCGCCGCTTTTGAGCGCGCTCTGGTGATGCGGCCAGGATCGCAGCAGGCATTGGAAGCAATCACGCAGACTCGCGATCAACTGGCAGTGAGCCAGATTACCCGTCATCGCAATAGTGCTACGGAGTTTGCCGCGGAAGAGCAGTGGGAAGCCGCCGTAAATGCCTATGATGCTGCGTTGGCGGTTGACCCGAATCTCGTGTTCGCAGTCGATGGCAAAGACTACGCGCAGAAGCGGCTCCAGCTTGACCGCCTGCTGGAGAACGCGATTAACCAGCCTCAACGCTTGGCCGACACAGCCGTTCATGAGCAAACGGTGCAGGTTTACTACACCGGTCGCCAGCTTGAAAATCCAGGCCCAAGACTTGAGGGTCAATTGGATCAGCTTGAAGGATTGCTACAGACGGCGCAGATTCCCGTCGAAGTGCAGATAATTTCAGACAATATGACCGAAGTGACTCTTTATCAGGTTGGAGTGCTCGGTAAGTTCGAGCGCCAGACTTTGTCACTGAAACCAGGCCAATATGTTGTCGTAGGCACGCGTCCCGGTTATCGCGATGTGCGGGCCGAGTTTGCCGTGGGGTTCGATAATCGCAGTGCACCTGTGACGATCGCGTGTACCGAAGAAGTTGTTGCAGTAAACAGGCGCTGAACTCATGCAGGATCTCAAGACAGGCAGTGCCAACACCCCGGATAGACCGGGGTCAAGCGATGCGGATGTTATCGTTCCGATAGACTTTTCTCCTCCCGATCCTAAAAAAGCGCGAACCACACTACGCCTTGGCTGGCCTCATGCATTGATTGCTGGCTTCTTGCTGGTGGCTGGTGTTGCCGGGTGGTTTGTGCTCAGCGCTAAGTCTGTCTACGTTCAAGCAACGCCTCTGACGGCAGATGTCGAAATTCAAACCGGCTTTGCACTTCCACTGGGGGAACGATACCTCATGTTGCCGGGAGACTACGACGTACTGGTTAGCAATGAAGGCTACTACGATGAGCAGATCACCCTGAGCGTCGATGACAGGCAGGGGCAGAACTACCCAGTCGATCTGCGTGAGTTGCCCGGATTTGTGACTATCGCTGCAACCGGCGCGAATGGGGAAATCAATGGCGCTTCTGTGACGCTTAACGGCCTTGAAGTGGGGCGCACCCCCATGCGTGATTTCGAGCTTGATCCGGGCGAGTACGAATTGACCATTACTGCCGATCGATATCAACCGAACATTCAGCAGATCAGCGTGCCCGGTCGTTCTGCCAGAAGTGAATTTGCGGCAATGCTGGACCCGGCCTGGGCTGAAGTTAGTTTTGCGACAGAGCCCGCCGGCGCTGAAGTGCTGATTGACGGACAACTGCTGGGTGCGACGCCTTACAACGCGGAGATTCTGCAGGGTGCGCACGAGGTGACGCTGAAGCTATCAGGACACAAAGCCTGGCAGCAAAAGCTTGAAGTGGTCGCTGGGGAATCTCAGACCTTGCCTCAAGTGACACTGGAACGCGCGGACGGGCTGGTCTTTATTCGCTCTCAACCCAGCGGCGCCAACGTGACAATCGACGGCGAATTCCGTGGTCAGACTCCGGTCGAAGTGGCATTGCGACCGGGCCGTGCTCACGACATAGCATTGTTTCGTAGCGGGTTTAATCCTGCCAGCCGAAGTCTCGAAACGCGGCCTGACCAAGAGCAGGACATTACTGTTGCACTGGTACCAATAACCTCTTCGGTAAGTATTATTGCCACGCCTGCAGACGCAGAGCTTTATGTGGACGGTGAATTCAAAGGCAAGGCAACCCAAACACTGGAGCTGCTGTCGACGAGTCAGGTCATTGAGGTTCGACAGGAAGGGTTTGTCCCTTACACCGGGACATTTACGTCCCGACCCGGTCTGGAGCAGGAGCTAAGAATTGCGCTCAAGTCCTTGGAAGAAGCGCGGCTGGAGGCGATCAAGCCGGTTATCACGACCGTGGCAGGTCAGTCTTTGAAGCTTCTATACCCTGGTCAGTTCACGATGGGCGCATCCCGGCGCGAAGCGGGTCGCAGAGCCAATGAAGACCTGCGGGAAGTACGATTGGAGAAACCGTTTTATCTGTCCTTGCAGGAAGTCAGCAATGCACAGTTCAAGCGTTTTAAGGCAGATCACTCTTCGGGTGTATTACAGGGGCGGACGCTGGATCTGGATAACCAGCCAGCCGTACAAGTGAATTGGACGGACGCGGCGCTTTATTGCAACTGGCTCAGTGATCAGGAAGGGCTGCCGGTGTTCTACGAAGTGGCCGAAGGGGAAGTCACTGGTTTCAATGCCGACGCCACCGGATATCGTCTGCCTACTGAGGCTGAATGGGAATGGGCTGCCAGAACTGATGGTAGTGGTGCTGTGCTGCGTTATCCGTGGGGTGAGCAATTACCACCACCCGAAGGCGCGGGAAACTTCGCCGACATGTCGGTGAGTGTATTCATGGGACAGTTCATTTCGGGTTACAACGACAGCTTCATGGGCACAGCGCCTGTCGGACAATTTCAGGTCAATGCTAACGGCATGTATGACATGGCGGGGAATGTATCGGAATGGGTACATGACTATTACGGTACCCAGATCACTCTCAACTCCGCAGTGGAAGTTGATCCTCTGGGACCAGAATCTGGTTCCTATCACACCATCAAGGGTTCGAGTTGGGCCCATAGCAATGTGACCGAAATGCGCCTTTCCTATCGTGATTTCAGCGACACTGCCCGCAATGATCTGGGATTCCGGATTGCGCGCTATCTGGAGGACTGACCAATGTTGTATCGACTAACGACGTTCTGGAAAATATTTGGCTTGAGCATAGCTGTCTGTCTGATGGTAGCGGTTAACGCCCAGACTGCGACAGATGCTGAAGAAGAACAGACGTCAGTTGCACAGACCGAAACTGAAGTTACTGGAAGTGACAGCCAAAGTGGCAATCAGAGTGACGATCAGGATGAAGCTACTGCTGAGGTAACTGAGGATGAGGAAGATGGCAATGCCCGCTTCATTCCGACCGAGCAAGTATCGCAGGATCTCGGAGTTTCGTTTCCGGTAGATATATAACGTTTAAAACCACATTCAAGGGATAGCGAATGAAGCAGAACTACCTTTCCGAAGTCATCTATCAAATATTTGCCCTCATTATCGTGGTGATTCTCGTGCATGCGGTGTATGTGGCGGTGATACGTCCAAACGCCGATTTCATTCAG
>JBBSPQ010000008.1:0-13242 GCA_038258585.1 Pseudomonadales bacterium | reverse complement strand
TAGACCCTACGGGATTGGGAGGTGTTACCGGACTTAAAAGAATGGGGGAAATAAAAATGTCGCTGGCACGAGAAGCCGCAACAGAGACCACTGCAGTTGCGACCATTGGCAATGTCCCTGCACCTGTGATTTCCGCTTCACAACCGTTGAATGACACTGCACCGACAAACACGGCAGCCCCAGGCATTCGCAGCGATGAAATGCAAGTAACACTGGCGCCGGATCAAGCAACCGAAATCAAGGTAATGTCAGTAAAAGGAACGACAGTCCAGTACTCCTGGAGCAGCAGTGGCGGCGAAGTATCTTTTGATATTCACGGGGACTCACGGGAGCTCGACATCAACTACCACAGTTACAGGAAAGGCGCAGCACAGACAGATGAGGGAAGTTTCGTCGCAGAGTTCGATGGCAACCATGGCTGGTACTGGCGTAACAGAACACCAGAAACGGTCACCATCAGTTTACAAACTCGCGGTGCCTACACAGATATCAAACACTTGGAGTGAACGATGAAAACGCATCCGAGAATAACCAGGCGAATAAGGCGCACAGCTATAACTGGGATGGTGTGTACCACGCTACTGCTGTCGCGAGGCTTCGTCATGGCGGCAGAAACCCTGTCGTTTGATCAAGCCGTTACTGACACACTCGTTCTAAATCCTGCTCTTCAGGTTTTTGGTTACACCCTACGCGCTCAGGATGGGCGTATATTACAAGCAGGCCTGTCACCGAAACCTGAATTGAACATCACGGTAGAAAACGTCCTTGGCACTGGCGTCGCGCAAGCACTTCAGGGCGCACAAACGACTGTTTCGATCGCATGGGTACTTGAAGGCGATTTGCGGCAACGGCGTATCAACGTCGCGCGTTTGGGCTCATTGGCGTTGGCGGCCGACGCCGAGGTCATGCGTCTGGACGCCGCCGCCCAAACTGCTCGTCTCTATACCGATGCTCTCGCCTTTCAATTGCGCAAAGACATTGCCGACCAGGCTGTGCAGCTGGCGGCGGAAACTGTTTCTGCAGTGCAGCAGCGCGTAACCGCCAACATTTCGCCGTCGTCAGAACTCGCACGAGCACAGGCAGAACATGCTCGACGAACGCTTTATCGCGAAGATTTCGATCATGAGACACTCGCTGCCTATCACCGTCTGGCGGCACAGTGGGGAGAGATCGACCCACAGTTCTCGCGGGTAGCAGGTGATCCATTGATACTGCCCACGCTTGAACCATTCGAAACATTAATGGATCGCATCGAGCAGAGTCCTGATCTAACCCGCTATCTGTCAGAAACACGTTTGCAGGAAGCCGTCCTGCAGCTGGAAAGAATTCAGCGTAGATCGCTGTGGCGATTCAATGCCGGCGTGCGGCGTATTGAAAGCAGCAGCGACATGGGGTTTGTGGCCGGGGTCACCATTCCTTTGGACAGAGGCAATCGAAATCAGGGTCGCATCGACGAAGCTCGCGCCAATCTCGAACAGACAACTGCTCTCGAACAGGCCAGTCGAGTGCGCATCCAGACCACTTTATTAGTTGTCTATCTGGAGCTGGAACACAGCCTCCATCGCGCCGACGTTTTACGTAACGACGTGCTTCCTCGATTCGAACTCGCACTTACAGAGATACGCCGCGCGTACGATCTTGGCAGCGCCAGTTATCTGGAATGGCTGCAAGTACAGGACGAACTTTTGGATGTAAGCAGCGAACTGGCTGAAACCAGTGTTCAGGCGCACCTGAAGCTGATTGAAATTGAACGTATCACCGGAATGCAGATTACGCAGTCCACACCATCTAAATGAGGCACCACATGTATTCACTTAAAAAATTTATTGGCGTCGCTGTTTACGTCCTTTTGGTCAGCGCCTGCAGTGAGTCCTCGGAACAAACCGAAGCCGACGCAATGCACACTTCCGCTGCCGACTATGAACGAGGGCCGCACAATGGACGACTCTTGGAAGACGGAGAGTTCACTCTTGAGCTTGCCATCTTCGAAACCGGCGTTCCACCCGAATTCAGAGCGTGGGTAAGCGATGACAATGCCGCAGTTTCCCCTGACCAAGTAGACCTGCGCGTTACCCTGACCCGATTGGGCGGAGTCACCGACAATATCAGTTTCAATCCTCAAGGTGATTTTCTACGAGGCGATTCCGTGATTTACGAACCGCACTCGTTTGTCGTCAATATCACTGCAACACACGATGGCCAAAACCATAGCTGGGAATACGACAGTCTGGAAGGTCGGACGATGATAGAGCCAGCCGTTCGCGATGCTCTTGAAATAACGACGGCAGTGGCAGGCCCGACCATCATCGAAGAAATGCTGCCGGTCTATGGTCGCATCGTTGCGAATACTGAGCAGATAAGTCAGGTCAGTGCCCGTTTCGATGGCCGTATTGAAGCGGTTTATCGGTCAATTGGCGAGCATGTTAATGCAGGTGATCGGTTGATTCAGGTAGAAAGCAATCAAAGTCTTACCTCCTACACAATTAACTCTCCCATTGACGGCATTGTCACCGCTCGCAACGCAGGATCAGGCGAACAAACCGATGGCAGGCAGCTTTTTACAATCATGAATACTTCATCTGTCTGGGCTGATCTCTCTGTCTTTCCTGGCGACATTGCAAAAGTGAGCATTGGCGCCCCAGTGAGAATCGTCTCTGCCCTGGCTCCAACTCCACTCACAGGAAGTATTGCGATGTTCATTCCCGCAACGCAGGCGAACCAGTCGATTACAGCGCGAGTAATACTTGATAACACCGACGGCTATCTGATTCCGGGAAGTTGGGTAAACGCAGACATAGAAATTGCAAACCATGAAGTTTCGTTGGCGGTTCGTAAGGAAGCGTTGCAACCTTTTCGAGACTTCACAGTGGTTTTTGCTCAGGTTGGTGACGAATACGAAGTCCGCATGCTTGAGCTGGGCAGAGAGTCCAGCGATTGGGTAGAAGTGCTGGGCGGATTGCTTCCTGGAACACGGTATGTCACGCAAAACAGCTACATTCTCAAAGCCGACGTCGAAAAATCCGGCGCTTCTCACGATCACTAAGGAGCTCCCATGCTGGAATCAATTATCAATTTATCGTTAGCTCGGCGCGGCTTTGTCATTGTGCTGGTTATGCTGCTGATGGGCCTTGGCGTATGGAACTTCAACCGCCTGCCCATTGATGCAGTCCCGGACATAACAAACGTACAAGTTGTTGTGAATACGCCAGCCCCCGGTTACACGCCATTGGAGGCAGAACAGCGCATCACCTTCCCCATGGAAACGGCGATGAGCGGAATGCCCGGCCTATCCTACACACGCTCGGTATCGCGTTATGGCCTCTCACAGGTCACAGCTGTGTTCGCAGAAGGCACTGACATTTATTTCGCGCGCCAACAGGTGGGTGAGCGAATGACAGCAGTCAGGGGCAGTTTACCGTCAGGTCTGGAGCCTTCCCTCGGTCCAATTGCTACCGGTCTGGGTGAGATTTTCATGTTCACAGTCGATGCTGAACCTGGCGCGCAGAATCCTGACGGCACTCCGATAACGCCCACTGACCTCCGCTCCGTTCACGACTGGATAATTCGTCCTCAATTGCTGCAGGTTCCAGGCGTAGTGGAGGTGAATCCAATTGGTGGTTTCAAAAAAGAAATTGTCGTGGCGCCACAGCCGGAGAAGCTGCTCGCTTATGGTCTTGACAGCATGGATCTATTTGAAGCACTGGAGCGTGACAACAACAATCGCGGCGCGGGATTCATCGAACGCAACGGTTCTCAGTTGCTGATGCGAGTTCCTGGCCAAGCCATGAGCCTGGAGGACTTGCGCGATATCGTCATAGAGCAGCGCAACAGCTTTCCTATTCGCGTGCGCGATGTGGCAGTCGTGGCAGTCGGCAGGGAATTGCGCTCAGGCGCAGCGACTCAGAATGGTCATGAGGTGGTGATGAGTACAGTCTTCATGCTCACGGGTGAGAATAGTCGTGAGGTAGCCATCCAAACCGCAGCAAAACTGGAAGAGATCAAGCCAAGCCTGCCACCGGGCATCAGCGCAACGGCCGTTTACAATCGCACTACCCTCGTCGATAAAACATTGCGGACAGTGGAGAAAAATCTACTGGAAGGGGCCTTATTGGTAATCGCTGTGCTTTTTTTGTTGCTGGGAAATATCCGTGCAGCCCTGCTGACTGCCGCCATCATCCCGATCGCCATGTTGATGACGATCAGTGGCATGGTGCAAACCCGCGTCAGCGCCAATCTGATGAGCCTGGGTGCGCTGGATTTCGGATTGATCATTGATGGCAGCGTCATCATTGTCGAGAACTGTCTGCGCCGACTGAGCGAGGCCAGTGCGCACGGGAAGCTGGAACTGCAGAAAAGGCTGGACGTAGTGTCGGCAGCCACGCGTGAGGTAATCCGGCCGGCCTTGTTTGGTGTCTTCATCATTACGGCTGTGTACATTCCTATCTTCGCGCTGGAAGGGGTGGAAGGAAAGATGTTCCACCCGATGGCGATTACCGTCGTTATCGCTCTGCTTAGTGGCATGCTGCTTTCGATTACGTTTGTGCCCGCGTGCGTTGCACTTTTATTCAGCAAACCTTTTGTCGAGCGTAACAATCCAATCATGCGCATGGCACGTTCACTGTACCAACCTGTCTTGAAGATGTCGTTGCGTTTTCGTTGGGGCGTTCTTGCCTTGGCTATCGGTCTGGTAGGTATTTGCGCGATATTAGTCAGTCGCCTTGGCACCGAATTTATTCCGAATCTTGATGAAGGTGACATTGCGATGCACGCCTTGCGTATTCCGGGAACGTCACTGGAGCAAGCCATCGACCTGCAACTTCAACTGGAACAGGAGATAGCAAAATTACCGGAAGTGGAACGGATATTCTCCAAGATAGGAAGTGCGGAAGTTGCTACTGACCCAATGCCGCCAAGCGTGGCGGACACGTTCATCATGCTTAAGGATCGTGCAGAGTGGCCTGATCCGCTCAAAACCAAAGCTCAGGTGGTAGCGGAACTTGAGACTCAGGTAATCCCCGTTCCCGGCAACCGGTACGAATTTTTGCAACCCATCCAAATGCGTTTCAACGAGCTCATTGCCGGAGTTCGCAGCGAGCTTGCGATTAAGATTTTTGGCGATGACTTCGATCAGTTAATCGCTCTCGGAGCTGAAGTGGAAGCGGCGGTTTCTGGTATCGCAGGCGCAGCCGATGTCGCCGTTGAACAGGCGACCGGACTACCGGTTATGACAATGGAACCCCGGCGCAAAGTAATGGCGCGCCTCGGTGTCAACATGACGCAGTTGCAGGACACGGTTTCTATGGCGCTTGGTGGGGCCGTGGCGGGTCAGTACTATGAAGGAGACCAACGTTCGGACATTGTTGTGCGTCTGGCCGAAGATCTGCGTACCGACCCTGACAACTACATCTATCTCCCGGTCCTCCTGAGCGATGGCAGTTACGTGCCCCTTGGAGAACTGACAGATATCACTGTCAGCACGGGATACAACCAAGTCTATCGCGAGAATGGGAAACGTCGAGTAGTGATCACGTCCAACGTTCGGGGTCGTGATCTGGGCTCTTTCGTTGGCGATGTTCAACAGGCAGTCGCCAGAACCGTCGAGATTCCTCCTGGATACTGGGTCGAATACGGCGGCACCTTCGAACAGTTGCAATCGGCCTCTCAACGACTGCTGATCGTGGTACCCGTGACGTTGTTACTGATCGCAGTACTACTGATGATGGCACTGGGCTCCTTACGAGACGCTGGCATTATTTTCTCTGGTGTACCGCTGGCGCTGACAGGAGGAGTCCTTGCTTTGGTCGTTCGCGATATCCCCCTCTCCATCTCTGCTGGCGTGGGATTCATTGCCCTCTCCGGTGTCGCCGTACTCAACGGCCTGGTAATGCTTTCATTCATCCGCGACTTGCGCGCCCAAGGTCACTCACTGGACACCGCAATTATGGAAGGCGCTTTGGGCCGCCTGCGTCCAGTGCTGATGACGGCATTAGTAGCTTCTTTGGGTTTTGTACCAATGGCCTTGAATACTGGGATAGGCTCTGAGGTTCAGCGCCCCTTGGCGACGGTTGTTATCGGGGGCATCATGTCATCGACCTTGTTAACGCTTGTGGTGCTGCCGGCTCTGTATCGCTTAGTCCATGGCCGCGAACGCATCAGAGCAACATTTACCAATCGAGGAGTGGTCTAAATGAGCTGGATTGTCACCAAATATCTAATTACCTCCGCCCTTGTGGTTCTGGTCTCCGAGCTGGCCAAACGCAGCGATAAGATTGGCGCTCTTGTTGCTGCACTGCCGCTGGTGACGATCCTCACTTTAATCTGGCTTTATCTCGAACATCAGCCGGAGACCAAGATCGCCAATCATGCGTGGTATACATTCTGGTATGTGATTCCCACGCTGCCAACATTTTTGGTTTTCCCGTGGTTATTGCCTCGAATTGGTTTCTGGCCAAGCTTGGGCGCGGGAATAGTCATTGCTTTAATCTGCTTCGGTGTGCTTTCCATCGTTTTGCGGAGATACCAAATTTTCTAGAAAAAAACTGTCTAAGAGTCATCACAAAAAGTGGATGCTTTCACAACTGAAGGAGACCTAATATGAATATGACAAGACGTGAAATTATAAAAAGTTTGTGCCTGAGCGCCGCCGTCCCTATTGTTGGCGCATCATCCGCCGTGGACGCTCAGAGTAGTTCTTCTATCAATATTCCCAATGCCTTTCTCACCGATTACGTGCTCAAACCCCTGTCGTTCGACCCCGCCGAATTAGAAGGGTTGTCCGAACGGCTAGTCACATCGCATTGGGAAAATAACTATGGCGGCTCTGTTAATGCACTCAACAATATTAAACGACGGCTTATTGCCGCTCTTGCGGACGATGCACTGCCGGCGTACGTGTATGACGATCTCAAGAGAGAACATTTGATGCGGACTGGATCTGTCGCATTACACGAACTCTATTTTGACAATCTCGGCAGTCCCGGAAACCGGGACTCGGAATTGGACCGCCATCTCAGCAGTGCCTTCGGCAGTGTGCAATCGTGGGAAAAGGAGTTTCGGCGCATAGCAGCCGGACTAGGTGGAGGTTCCGGTTGGGTGATGTTGGGTTGGAACACTCATTTCCGCACGCTGGAAAATTACTGGATGGCAGATCATATGCATTCACCGGTCTCTGTTAAACCAATTCTGGTACTGGATATGTATGAGCATTCCTATCACATGGATTTCGACGCAAATGCCGGAGAGTACATTGATATATTTGTACGCAACATCAATTGGGAAGTAAGTGCCGAGCGTTTACGTACTGCTCTAACAGCCTGATGCCGATGGCACGACAACTTGGATTAAATGGTGTCAATCAAGGAGCAATAGATGAATGACTATTCTGCATAAATTCCCGACAACGATGGACTTCATTCTCTTTGCATGCATCAGCTTTGGCTTCTTCGGACAGGTACAGGCGCAGCAACCCAAGCGACTACTGGTGCTGTCGCACGCCGCCCTCTACAAACACGCCAGTCTTGACGAAATGGAGGCTGTCGTCACCGAACTCGGCGCGCAGGGAAATTTCGAGGTGACTACGCTGCAAGGCTACCAGTACGGGCGCGATGAACTCGATTTTTCCATGATCACTCGCGACTATCTGGCTCAGTTCGACGGCATCATGATGATGACCAATGGCAATCTGCCCATGACGCTGGAGCAACGCGAGTTACTGGTGGAGTTTGTCAAAAACGGAGGTGGGTTTATCGGGGCACACTGCGCCAGTCTAACCTTCTATGACTTCACGCCTTTTGGGGAAATGCTCGGCGGCTACTTTCAGGAAGCTGTGCTGCAGGACGGACTTTTTGTGCTCAATGTGGAAGACAACACGCATCCGGCCACGCGCATGCTTGGATCCAGCTGGCCTTTGGCAGATGAATTCTATCGATTTGGAACAGGTGTGTGGTCTGCAGACTCGCCCGAGGAGAACATTGACGCCCTGTTCGACAACAAAATCTTGCTGCCCTTCGAGCGCGACAAGGTTCACGTGCTGCTCAGTCTGGATACGAACTCAGTAAATTTTGATCCCACGGGCACATCGCTGGAACGTGGCGGCGACTACCCTCAAGCCTGGTATCAGAACTTCGGTGATGGGCGGTCCATATACACGTCCATCGGTCATCGCGAAGACATCTGGCTCCATGACCCGGTGTTTCGAGCCCACATCAAAGGAGCAATTCGCTGGGCATTGGATCTGGAACAGATCGAGTAAACCCGTCGATACTCGCTGTACAATGCGCACTAACGGTGCGCATTGCACTTTTTGCGTCGCATTGTTGCGCAGAAAAATAAGCGCATTTTCCCCACCCGACCCACCTCACGCCATAACCCATTGTTAAACAAGAACTTAAAATATTGGCATGAATCGTGATACGTCTATTGTGTAGTACTCTCCAGTACCCCTTTTAAAATCGGGCAACGATGCCTGCATTCCTCACCGAATGCAGGCTTTTTTTTTGGAAAATTTTTAATAAGCAACTGTAATTTATTAGGAGCGCAATGAATGAAAGCAAGACGATATAGTCGAAAAATAAACGCTTATTCTATGGTAGCTCCAATGTTTGCTGCCGGAATTTTTGCAAGTGCGCTCAGCGCTCCTGCAAGTGCACAAGGCATTGCCGACGATATCGCCAGCATGATTTCCGGTGGCACTGCCAAAGTAGCGATGCGCTATCGTTTTGAGGACGTAGAACAGGACAATGCGCTAGACGACGCCACGGCCTCAACCCTACGCACTCGACTCACTTTGCAAAGCGCCACGGTCAACAAATTCAGTGTACTGTTCGAAGCCGACAACATTCTGACTCTGGGAGCAGACGACTACGATTCATTTCAACTCAATAAATACCGTGGTAATCACTCGCTAATCGCGGATCCAGTCGGCACCGAAATAAATCAGTCCTCCGTCAAATACATGATCGCTGAAGGTGCAAGCGCTACACTTGGACGTCAACGTATCAACCATGCTGCCCAACGTTTTGTCGGTAGTGTCGGATGGCGTCAAAACGAACAGACAATGGATGCCTACAGCTACAATCGCGTAGCAGGAAAGTTCAGCATCGATTACAGCTACCTCTGGAATGTGAATCGCATTTTCAAAGGCTCTAAAGCCAGTGCGCAGGTCACGGATTTCGACAGCGATTCTCATGCGTTATTGCTAAGCAGCAAAGAAAACTGGGGCACGCTGAGCGGTTTTCTCTACGCTCTAGACTTCTCCAACGGTGTCGGGGCCTCGTCAGTGACTTATGGATTGTCTTACGGCGGAACAGTGGCAGGTTTCGCACTGAACGCTACTTTCGCTGGCCAATCTGACTATGGCGACAATCCGCTTTCTTACGATACCGAGTACCTCGCACTGGATATTGGCAAAAAGCTCGGTAGTCTTAATTTCGTGATGGGCTATGAGCAGTTGGGCAGCGATGATGGCGTGGCCGGATTCTCCACCCCGCTCGCGACGCTTCACAAATTCCAAGGTTTTGCCGACATGTTTCTGAACACACCAGCGAAAGGCATTGAGGATATCTATGTCACCGTAGGCACAACCGTAAACAAGTTTGCGCTCTCCGCCACTTATCATGATTTTGATGCAGACGAAGGCAGCGCGGACTATGGTAGTGAACTGGATGTCGTCATTGGTTACACCGTGAGCCCCAAGGTCAACTTTGAAGCGAAATATGCGGCCTATGACAGTGACGGCTTTGCGGTAGACACCGATAAACTCTGGTTAACGATGAATCTGGCATTTTAATTGCTGACTCCATTTTCATTGCGAAAGGAATTGTGAATAATGCTCGACCCGTAAGATTGCAATTAGAGAGACAGGACAGACCGTTTGAAAACCGCCCCACCGATTGCACCCATCCGAGTCATGCTGGTTGATGATCACGCCAGCCGCGCTCAGCTTGTCGAAGAGAACCTCAAGGCCGCGGGCTTTGAGGTTCTTTCCGTTATTTCTTCCGCAGCAGGATTGTTGTATCAGATCGAACAGCATCGTCCAGACGTGGTGCTGATCGATTTACAGTCGCCTGACCGGGACGTGTTGGAGAGTCTCGCGATCGTCAACCGACACAGCCCGACGGCGATGGTTATGTTTGCGCAGGAAGATGATCCCGACTATATTCGCCAGGCCGTTGCTTCCGGCGTAAGTACGTATTTGATGGAAGGAATCAATCCTGACAAGGTCAAACCTGTCATCGATGTGGCGATGGCACAGTTCAAAACTTTCCAGGGCTTGCGCGAAGAACTCAACAGCGCTCGCACGCAACTCGAAGACCGCACCGTAATCGAAAAAGCCAAAGGTCTGCTGATGCTGCAAAAACGGATCAGCGAAAATGAGGCCCACCAAATGCTTACAAAACTCGCCATGAACAACAACCAACGCTTACGTGATGTCGCTCAGACGGTCATCGCGACTTTGTCATCTTTCGAAATCAGGAAATGAAACATGTCTGATCCAGCGCGTCTGCCACCGGCTGAAATCACCCAACTATCATTGGGCTATATGCGTCTGACGGATTCAGCGCCGTTGATTCTTGCCAAGGAAGAAGGGCTGTTTGAGCGCTACGGACTCGACGTCACCCTACACAGAGAGGTCTCGTGGGCGAACATGCGTGACAAACTGGTAGTGGGTGATCTTGATGCAGCTCAGCTGTTGGCGCCTCTGCCGATGACAACAACTTTCGGTGCCGGAGGCATGCGAGGAAATCTAATTACGGGTCTGTCACTCGGGTTGAACGGCAACGCCATCACACTATCCAATAGCCTTTGGGATAGTCTCGACCTGCACTACCCCGGTCGACTGCCCGATGCACTTCAGGTCGTACGAACTCTGGGACGCTCACTGAAAGAAAAGGGGGCAAACCCATTAACCTTCGCTACCGTTCATGCATTTTCAATGCACACGTTTCTGCTTCGACTGTGGTTGGAGGCTGGTGGTATAGATCCTGACGCGGATGTACGCGTTATCGTGCTGCCGCCAGAACAGATGTGCGACAGTCTGGCCCGAGGCATTATCGACGGTTTCTGCGTAGGAGAGCCGTGGAGTACTGTCGCCGTAGAACAAGGCATAGGCACAGTCGCCGCCAGCGGCTTTCAGGTGTGGAACAACGCCCCAGAAAAAGTGTTGGCCGTTACCGAACACTGGCACGACAATTATCCCGCTACCCATCTGCGTCTACGCTTGGCGGCAATGGCAGCGTGCAAACTGCTGACGCAGCCTGAACAGCGAATTCGCATCGCGAAAATCATGAGCCAGCGCCATTACCTTGATCTTCCGGAAAAAATATTGCTGCCCTCGCTTACGGGAGACTATCGGTTCAGTAAGAACGACGATCCTGTTCGAGTGCCAGAGTTTCACGTTTTCTGGAAGTATCAGGCGGGCTTCCCTTGGCGCTCACACGCGCAATGGATAGTGCAACAAACCAGCTCACTTTTAGGCAAAGCGATCAGCGAAGATGATACCAGAGCGCTTGTGCAACAGTCTTATCGTACAGGGCTGTATCGCGAAGCTGCGCGCTGTCTCGGCGAAGTCTCGCCCAGTCATGACTATAAAGAAGAGAACCGGCACGGCAGCCCTTGGGAATTTGAATCAGGAATCACCCTGGGTGCCGATGTCATGATCGGAAATCCTCAGTACTCTGGCCGCGGGTAATAAGGAGCGCCTTAGCGCTCTTTTGGTGCAAAATGCACTGGTACAGCCCAAAATTACAGCACGTTATTTTTTTAGAACATTAAGTTTCGTCTCCGCTCAGCTCACAGAATTTCCTTAAAATCCTCTCCAGCCCCAATGTTCTCGTGCCAAATAACGCGATGGAAAAAACTGGCACAGCGTGTGCATTGTCTATAATACGAACTCGTTACTCTCTCCCGACGAGTTCCAAAGGCAGATCACGAACTCCCCCCCGATTCAGATCTGCCGGGTAATGTAGCCCACGCAGTTGCGAAGCAACTCGTGGGCTTTTTTTTTTGGCCAGAATTAAAGTAAAAACAGGAGCAAATCATGTCAGTCACTTATAGGATCAATGTCGGTTCTTCAGAATTTTTGCGTACAACCAGACACACATGTCTTGCTCTTTCGATTGGCCTAAACGTTTTCTCCGCCAACACTCAGGCGCAGGTCGGGCCGGCAGAAAAAGATGAGCTTACTTTTGGCTTCATAAAACTGACAGACATGGCACCTCTTGCAATCGCTTACGAACAGGGTTACTTCGAAGACGAAGGCCTGTACGTCACAATCGCCGCGCAGGCAAATTGGAAAGTTCTGCTGGATGGCGTCATCGACGGACAATTGGATGGCGCTCACATGCTCGCCGGCCAGCCTATTGCAGCCACTATTGGGTTCGGAACTGAGGCTCACATCGTGACTCCGTTGAGCATGGACCTGAATGGGAATGGCATCACTGTTTCCAATTCTGTGTGGGAACAAATGCTGCCTTACGTACCTATAGAGAACGGCAAACCGGTTCATCCAATCAAGGCGGACGCTCTCAAACCTGTTGTTGATGCCTACCGCGCACGCGGAGAAGCTTTTAACATGGGAATGGTGTTTCCTGTTTCCACTCACAACTATGAATTGCGTTACTGGCTCGCCTCGGGAGGTATACACCCAGGCTTCTACGCACCAGAGCGCGGTGACAGCTCAGGCATGCTCGAGGCGGAAGTTCAGCTGTCCGTGACACCACCGCCACAAATGCCAGCAACACTCGAAGCAGGCACTATCTTCGGCTACGCCGTGGGAGAGCCTTGGAACCAGCAAGCAATCTTCAAAGGCATTGGTGTGCCAGTTATCACCGACTACGAACTGTGGAAGAACAACCCGGAAAAAGTTTTCGGAATGACGCAGGAATTTACCGAGCAGTACCCCAACACGACGGTAAGAATTGTTAAGGCAATGTTACGGGCGGGCAAATGGCTGGATGAGAACGACAACGCCAATCGTAAGGAAGCCGCGCGCATTCTGTCACGCAGTGAATACGTTGGCGCAGACTATGAAGTCATCGCAAACTCTATGACCGGTACGTTTGAGTATGAAAAAGGTGACACCCGCGCGGTGCCTGATTTCAACGTGTTCTTCCGCTACAACGCCACCTACCCGTATTACTCTGATGCCATCTGGTACCTCACCCAGATGCGTCGCTGGGGTCAGATTTCCGAGCCCAAATCCGACGCCTGGTATATCGAGCAGGCCAAGAAAGTGTACAAGCC
>JBBSPQ010000007.1:0-13793 GCA_038258585.1 Pseudomonadales bacterium | reverse complement strand
GTTACTACAACCCGAACCTCTCACAAGAGAAAGGCGACTTCACCCTACAGGTGAATAATGCACGCGTATCGCCGTTCTTCCGAGCCTTCACAGCAAGCGCGGGGCCGGCTCGGAAACCACTGCAACCCGGCGTCAATTTAATCGGTTACACCCGCGCGGAAATGGGCATCGGTGAAGGCGCCCGCAGCGACGCTAAAGCCTTGGACGCCGCAAACGAACCTTTTGGCATTGTTTGTTTCCAATCTGGCAATCCGTCACGCATGACTGACCTGAGCTGGGCACATAAAGAAATTGAGTCGGCTCCGTACGACATCACCATTCTTCATATCAATCCCGACCATGCTTATCAGGCAATATCCGAATTGCCTGCAACCCACTTCGATGACCACTATCGCATTGGCTATTGGGCCTGGGAACTTCCCGAGATACCGCCAGACTGGGAAAAGGCGTTTGTGCACTTTGATGAAATATGGGTACCTTCCAACTTTGTGCAGGACGCCATTGCGATGAAGTCGCCCATTCCGGTGGTGAGAATCCCTCATGCGATTGAAGTAAAAGTTGATCACAACCTCAACAGAGGTGACTTTGGACTGCCCGATGATGTCTTCCTATTTCTCGCCATGTTCGATACCCACAGTCGACCTGAACGAAAGAATCCCTTCGGTGCGATTCGCGCATTTAAACAGGCCTTTGCTGCAGATGACATGTCGGTGAGGCTGGTGCTTAAGGTGAATAATCCCACACCAGACGGTATGCGTGCCATACAAGATGAGATAGGTGAATATACAAATTTCATCTTGCTGAACGAAGTGTATAGTCGCTCTGAAGTAAACGCGCTCATATCCAATACGGACTGCTATGTATCGTTGCATCGTTCGGAAGGTTTCGGATTCGGCCCAGCCGAGGCAATGGCATTGGGCAAAGCCGTGATGGCGACAAACTGGTCGGGCAATGTAGACTACATGCGTCCGGGCAATAGTGTCGGTATCGACTACAGATTAGTAGAAATTGCACAGGACCACGGTCCCTACAAGAAAGGGCAGTGGTGGGCGGAGCCGTATGTCGAGCAGGCCGCTCAGTCCATGCAAACGCTGGCCGGCAACCGCAGCCTCACCGAGAGTCTAGGGCGAAAGGCACAGATCACGATTGAAGAAGAGTTTTCACCTATTGTAGTTGGAAACATGATGCGGAAACGGCTTTCAGCCATTCGCAAACTTCGCTCACTGGCAGACTGATCTCTCCAAGGACATTACTGATGCTTTCCAAAGAACAGGTAGATTTCTTTCAAAACAATGGTTATCTGGTTGCTGATTTTAACCTAGACCATGAATTCATTGATGCCATCGTGCGGAAAATTTATCCGCATTATGACGCCAAATTCCGCGAGAATCCTGTCTTCGCCACACGAGTTCAGGACGGATGGAAATTTGTTGAAGAAGTACATAAGCTAGCCGTTCACCCCGGAATACTGGATGCCCTTCAACAACTTTATGGCCGTCGCCCCAAGCCATTTCAAACGCTGAACTTTCCAATCGGTACCAGCCAATCTCCCCACTCAGACATCATACATTTTAACAGTATCCCCCACGGATTCATGGCAGGGGCATGGGCTGCTTTGGAAGACATCAACGAAAATAATGGCCCGCTGATTTACTATCCAGGCAGCCATAAACTTCCTGAATACAACATGCAAAGCTTTGGTCTTGGCACAGGACATAAGAATTATCCGGGCTATGAGAAGGCCATTCTCGACGTAATCAAGGAACACGATCTCAAACCCGAATACGGCGTGGTAAAGAAAGGAGAAGTGCTGTTCTGGCACGCCAACCTCATTCATGGTGGGACGCAGCAGATCGATAGAAGTCGCAGTAGACACTCGCAAGTCACTCACTACTATTTTGAAGACTGCAAATACTACACTCCGTTATTAAGCACCGAAAATGATATTCAATACAGAATGCCGTCCTGGCTGCCCAAGAAGACCAAAGCTGGCCCCATCAAGAAATTCTTACGCAGGCATGTAGGCCGCTATCGCGGCTAGCATCTATCGAAGAAGTTTGTGAAGAAGTTTAAGAGTGATGTTTCTTACGACGCTCACTCTGCTTCCCAGAATCTCAATTGCATTCAGCAATCTTCGCCTGAAAAATCCCAGCCGCGAGGCGTATGTGAATTTGAAGGCTCGCGCCTGCGCTGCAAGCTGTTTCGCCGATTCCTCATGTTCGTTGTCCGTCAGCCTGCTAACAAAGCCTTTCTTTAGTGGATTTCTACGAAATTCTTTGGCCCCTATCGTGTTCGCCTGATGTTGTCGGTAGGACACGAGTGCCTCTGGAATAAATTTAATTTCGCCAAAAGCGGAAACAACCAAGGCCAGCCACCAGTCATGCATGACTGCATTCTCTGGTACCGGCATCGCCAAGGCAGCAAGCTCTTCATTTATCAGCGCCGTACATCCAGTGACAGTATTGCTCACCAACATTCTGCCAAATGTTTTCCTGTCTGGATTCAAACCCTGGTAGACGACAAATGACGGTGCGATCTCCTGCATATTCTCATCAACGACCTGCAGATCGCTGTGTATCAGGATTGGAACATTCGGATGATGCAACTCAATCTTTGTCATGTGCTGCATCGATACTGCTATTTTCTGTGAGTACCATACGTCATCCTGATCGCAACACATTGTGTAAGCTTTCGTCATTCCCAATTTACTTTTGTGCTGCAACACATAACTCATCAGGAATGAAAAGCTGCCACAGGCTCCCAGATTGTTGCCATCACCGGCGACGACATGAAACTGCGTGGGGTGCTCCAGTGCATGCTGCGCAATAATAGCAACGCTGTCGTCACTCGACCCGTCGTCGCGTGTCACAATAATATAATTCTGCGTAGTCTGGGCCAGCAACGAATCAATCTGCGCGCGCAGATATTTTCCACCGTTGTAGGTTGGCAACAATATCGCGACTCGATGAGAATTGCTGTAATCCATCACTGCAATCCTTTGGAATCAGCAATGCCTTTACAAATGTTGTCCCAATAAGCCTTACGTTGCTTTGAGAAGAGGACGAGCCAAAGTGTCTTGAGCAGGAAACGTGGCATGTCTCTCAGCTTCCATCCAAGAGGTGCATGCCGTTGTCGATAGAGATCGAATCGATTACGCGTAGAATAATAACTACGCAGCGGACTATGGCTCACCATAATCCCGGCCTGCACGAGGGGGTTGTCATCTGGTTCGCCGATACTGTGCAGTAGGTAGCTATGGTCCGTTCCCACTGTCACGAAGTCGTTGGCTTTGGCGCGAAAACACCATTCAAGATCAATATTGTCGATAAAGTAACTGTCCTTCATCAGGCCAACGGAATTGAGATGTTTGAGGACAAGAAGACAGCCTGATGAAATCAGAAAGTCCGCCTGAAACAGTTTCTCGCTACCGGGCACCTTCACATCACTGCGATTGAACAATCTGTTGAATAATTTGAATGGCATCTGCTTGCCGCTGTGAGGATTTCGCACCCTGGGGCCGACCGCCGCAACTCTGGGACCAAGACGCGCTTCCGCTTCCTTTAGCGCCGTTTTCATATCACTAAAGAAGGACACTGGGACCAGACTATCCTGGTCAAACAAAACCGCCAACGAGTAGCCTGCCTCTTGAATTTCTTTCAGGCCCAGATTCATGGCGGAGGCGAGTCCGACGTTCTTGGCTAACTGACGCACGCCGATACACCGGCGATTTCCCTCAACAATAGAAATGAAGTCACTGGCATTACTGGAGGCATTGTCGATCAGAAGTAGATCGCACTGATTGCCGATCTCGCCAATGAGTCTTAGCAACACCGACAATTCGGGGTTGTAGGTTATGACGATGGCACAGGCGCGTACAGTGTTGAGGTCAGTCTGCATGCTCTACAAGGCCGTGTGAGTGACAAGCGCCGGAGGCTGTCACGCGTCAGAAGAAGGTTCAGGTACGTCTGCTCCAACGCCCGGCCGGTCAGGATAGCGAACTCGCTGTAACAGAAAGTAAAGAATCGAGGCAATTCCCACCATAAGGCCGGTGATCACACCTGCATCGACAATGCCACGCCAGGGTTGTGGTAGCAATCTTACCAACAGTACAAAACACACGATCATGCAGGTGAGGCCGACAGAAAGCAGCTTACGCTTTTTGGTGGCGTAGATGTAACCCATGCAGAAAACCGGCGCCAAAACAATATGCAGCGGCCGTGGATTGGCGCTTAGGTAGCTGGCACGAGCCACCACGCGAGGCGCGAAGGCCCGATGAAAACCTTTATAACCCTCGGCATACGCCATGTAGAAAACGCTGACGGCAAGCGCGAACCAGTGAATCTGTCCAAGATCGAATGACGTGAGTTCGAGCGCCATAGGCCCAAGGCGTACAACTGCATAGAGCAGCAACAACACTATCCCGCCAATCCCCCAAGTGAACCCTAATGTTTTCAATGCCTTGTTTACCAGTGTCGAAAAACGAAGGCGGCATTATACCGGCTTCGCAACAATATCCCAACGAACGTATGGTATAAGTCAGACCGGAATCCACAGCCTGAAGCAACTTCCGCAGCCGGGAGTGGATTCGATCTCCAGTCTACCACCTAGGGCAGTCACGCTGTGGTTCACTGCGGCGAGACCGATGCCATGCCCTCCCTCCTCACACACTCCCACCCTGGTGCTGAAGCCCGGTTGCAACAACCACAGCAGGCGGTCTTGTGGAGCAGTGGTCTGCGCATTCTCTATGCCCAGCCTCATTGCGCACGGCATCAAGTTTGCCGTGTCGATTCCGTTACCGTCATCATGCAACTCGATGTTCACAATTCCAATTGTTCTCAGCGTGATCGACAGGCTGATGGAACCTGCATCGGGTTTTCCTCTCGCACGCCGGAGCGGGACAGTCTCGATGCCATGATCGATCGCATTACGTAACAGATGTTCAAGCGGCGCTATCAGGCGCTCCACCAAAGCGCGATCCATCCGCAAGTCGTCGTTGCTAATATTGAATTGAATTTGCTTATCGAGCTTGTTTCCGAATCTTCCTGCAAGACGAAGCAGTCTTGGCGTCACTCTGGCAAAACTGATTGTCTTCGAGCCGTCTATTTCTTCGTCAAGCTGGGCAGCGCACCTTCCCTGTTCTTCAATCAATTCCGCCAGCACTGCCAACTGCTCGATGTCAGCTCGGCCATGCAGCGATTGCAGCACATCACACAAAGACCTGTTGAGTGTGCGGGAGAGGGAAGCGAGTTCTGCTATGCGCTGTAAACCCTGAGCAGGTATCGTGACGCTACTCTTATCTGCACTACCGACAGGGATGACTGGCAGTGTATGCAGGTCATTCGTCAGCGCCGTCCGGGCTTGCCGAGTGGCATTGTGCAAAGAATCCACGGCAAAACGTAATTCGCAGAAGATTTTTTCGAAACGACTCTTTTGATCGTGCGAAGCCCTGCCCATCTCACCAGTAGTGATATAAACAGGGACCTCCGCATATTCGGCCACTGCAAGCACTTGCGTGTCACCACTTTCATCCAGCAACGAGGTTTCACAACGATGACAAAGAGTTGATATCCGATCGCAATCGAAAAATCCTGCACTGCCTTTTAGCGTGTGTAGGCACTGCAACAGAGCTGTGCGGCTCTCAACTTGGCGATCCACTGACGCGTCGTTACTGAGGAAGACTGTCGCATTGGTTTCAAGACGAGACATTAATTCTTCCGCTTCGCGCTGAAAGTCCATTAGGAAGAGAGAATCAGATCCACGCGGCTGCCTAGAATTATCTTCGAGCCAGCGGTAGAGCCCTGCAATCACTTCCTGCGGGTTGCCTACCTCCTGTCGGGCAGCCGCTTGATTGAGTCCGTTACGCAAACAATCGTGTGCGTTCGTCAACAGTTCAAGCGCGTTGATGTCAATGTCCTCGTCAGCCACACCGGCTAGATGCTGATGCACTTCGGCGAGCACGGAGCTCAATCGTTCAATACGATACACACGTAATGCACGAGCACCGCTAGCGAGCATTCGTAACTCAAGGACCAGACGCCTACTTAGCGGATGGAAATTTTCCTGTTTCTGCAAACAATCCTTCACAGATGCCGGTGCAATCAGGAGTTCGTGAATACTGCTGGCAAGATATACTGAAAGCGTCGTAGACCCTTCCAGAGCAGCTTGAGAAGCTGCTGTGCAGGAGATCATGACATCAAGTGCGTGCAGTTTCTGCCTCTGACCGTTTTCACTCAGTGCGAAGAATCTATCGATATCACAGCAAATACTCATAAGACCTTCGAGAATCACACAGACGTTCTGATCAGCGTGAGATTGGCGTTCAAAGGCGGTAGTAAAAATGCAGTGCAACGACGCCACCGCCTGGAAGAGAATTAGCTGACGCCTGAATAACAAATTCATCGACAGTTTGTAGAATGCCGTGCACACTGCCTCTCCAATATAGTGAATCCCTGAGCAAACTCTCCATGCTTTAAGGCACTGCGAGATGTTAGCTATTAGCGTTGAATTTTCGCTGTCGATCTTTTCAAGGGTCGACCTGCTTCCGTCATTTAGCGAAAATTCAGTTGTGATATATTTTCTCAACTCGCTCTCAAACGCGATTCCAATACGATCAATTTCTATTGAAACTTCTTTCCAATTATCATTGGCAATCTTCTGACTCCAATGACGAGATTGCAGAAGATATTTGTCTACTTGAAGCGTTGCTTCAGCCCTAACTAAATAAAGTAAAAATGTCTTATTAGCGCGTTGCACTATAGGTTCTAATGAGGATTCCATTTCTGTTTTTCTAACAAGAAATTTCCACCACGTCATAAAATTTCTGAAAAACGCTTCAATCTTAATGAATTCAGAAGCAGCACTTTTGTATTCTTGATATTGCAAGAAATTGCTCAACACCAGCACAGCCTTTTGACTAAACAGAAGAATTTCTGTTATCACGCTGAAAATTTTTCGGTTGACACTCGATTCGACGGCATAAAAAAAACGATTGCTTCGTGAATCGAAACTCAACTCAATTAGCTCTTTTAATTTTACCTTAAGAACTTCTATTAACTGCACACCGGCAAGCGCCGAAAGATAACCGCTTATCTCCTCCCGTCCATCTGACGCTGTGCCGTGGCAGGATTTTTTAAATCGCAATACGTAGGTGAGATTGACTTCCCATGAAGCCAGTACAAGAGCGACTTTTTCGGGACAGTCGGACAATATATCTACGTCAGCAACACTCTTTGCGCTATTTCCGGCATTTAGTACACGTGATATTGAATCAATGCTTATCAGAACAGCGCTTAACTCGGAATCACTTTCGATAACAGCGCTCTTCTCTGCATAAGAGATCTTGTTCAACAAAGCGGCGGCGTTTGTCGCAGTCGCCAACAGACAAGAAAAAGCTCTAGGATGTTCTACACAAACAGACCGTGTTCTATCGTTCCCGTGCTTTTCTATTTCGGCTTCGTTGAGAGTAAACAGTGCCTTCTTGCCATTGGCAACGCGCAACTCATTGACGAGCTTTGCATCAACTTTCGCCTCCACGCCGACACGATCGATGCGCTTGCATAGCTCAGCAAACCGGAGGACAGAAAGACACAGAAGTCGGCGTCTTACCTCGATCTGGCTCGGCACAGAACTGTTGAAAAATGAGCTCATCAGCAATACGACCTCGTTGCCATACAGAACAAGGTTGGGGGCATCGACGAACTGACAATAGCCTTTGAGTTTTTGAAGCACAATCAATGCGCGCTTTGGCGTCGTAGCGTTGTGATCCAAGCATGACTCAACCGCCCGTTCCAGTTGTGAGACGCAAACCTGAACTGCGCCTTGAAGCCTCGCTGCTATATCCTCTGCGTCATTCAAATTCATTTTCTCTCTCCGCTCATCCCGCCTCAACCACCGTCCGAGCCAAGGCATTGTCAACTGCTCTTTTGAGTGCGCCTATGGATACTGGTCTGATGAGGACTCCCTCCAGGCCCACCGCAGACGCCCAAATTGCATCAGTTTCCCTGTCCACATTCGTCATAAGATAAACGCAGCGAAAACCTTTTCTCTTGAACGCTATGCCAGCCTCAAATCCATTAGTCTTGTGCATCAGCAATTCCATTAGAACAAGATCTGTCGCATTGGGGTCGGCGACGGTCATTGCATGCTGCAAGTCGGACGTTGCGACAACGTCGTGGTGCAAAGACTGCAACAAGTGAGTCAGCCACAGGCATTGGGTCAACGAATCGTCAATCACCAGTATGCGCGCCATCGAAGACTTCCTCCTGCGTCACTAGTGTCGAGATCGCTTCCAGTAGATCAGTTTTGCGAAACGGCTTGGGGATGTAACGCCGCGCACCAGCAAGTTCTGCCCGCGCCCTGTCCAATAACCCGTCGTTGGCTGACACTAGAACGACAGGAATGTTGCCAAATTCGCGGCTGGCTTTGATGAGGGCACAGGCCTGCAGACCGTCAAGGTCCGGCATGACAATATCCATGAACACAATGTCAGGCCTTAAGCCAGGGATTTTGCAGAGGGCGTCAAACCCGTTGTCGGCGAGCGTTATTTGGTGACCGGCGTGTTCTAGTAGACTTCGTGTACTCTCACGAATGGACTTACTGTCATCGACCAACAGTATTTTTAACGAGGTTACGGCCTTCGTTGAGCCGGTTTTGTCGTGATTGGCGCTGGCATCCATGCCTGCCCTCCTCCGAATCGATTACTCTGGGTTTTAAGGAATCACTATCTTGCGATTGCGATCGCTTGCTTCAGGTTTAGCACAGCATTGGTCATCGCGCGAACTCGAACCGCGTCGATACCGCAGCCGACTTGCGTTATGATCTGCGCAACTTCCGGTCTTGAGACAGACCAAATCCCAAATAGTTGAAAACAGGTATTCGCATGACTATCAAACTCGGCATCGTAATGGACCCGATCCAGAGCATCAGCTACAAGAAAGACACCAGTCTTGCGATGCTGATGGCCGCTCAGGAAAGAGGCTGGACTCTGTTTTATATGGAGCAATCCGACCTGTATCTGAAAGACGGCGTTGCTATCGGGTTAACGCGGGAATTGACCGTCGCCTGGGACGAGAAGCAATGGTTCACGCTAGGCGAATCCAGCGAGAACCCTCTGAGCAATCTCGACGTAATTCTGATGCGTAAGGATCCTCCTTTCGACAACGAGTACATCTACTCCACTTATATGCTGGAGCAGGCGGAGAATGCGGGAACGCTGGTGGTAAACAAGCCGCAGAGCCTGCGGGATTGCAACGAAAAACTCTTCGCTACCCAGTTTCCCCAGTGCTGCCCTCCACTGGTAGTGAGCAACAAACCCGCAGTGCTAAGGCAATTTCACAGCACCCACGGCGACGTGATCTTCAAACCGCTGGACGGGATGGGTGGTGCGTCCATCTTCAGACTGCGTCAGGACGATTCCAATGTCAGTGTCATTATCGAAACACTTACCTGCCACGGTCGCACCCCGATCATGGCCCAGCGTTTCATTCCCGAGATCGTCAATGGCGACAAACGTATTCTGCTGATTGATGGCGAACCCGTGCCGTATGCACTCGCTCGCGTACCCGCCCGCGGAGAAACCCGGGGCAATCTCGCCGCAGGTGGCACCGGTGTCGCGCAGCCATTGAGCGACAGGGATCGCTGGATATGCGCTCAAGTAAAAGATGTCGTGCGCGCCAAAGGCCTATTGTTCGTGGGTCTCGACGTTATTGGCGACTACCTGACAGAAATCAACGTCACCAGCCCGACCTGTGTGCGTGAATTGAATAAGGCGTATAATCTCGACATCGCCGGCGACCTGATGCAGTGCATCGAACAGAAGCTATCCGCAAGGCGCTGAGTGATCTGGGGCCTATGACAAAAGACAACGATCTGAGCAAAGAGCGCTTCGGCTTCACTATCTTTCTGTCGGCCTGTCTTCATGTCATGCTGATCGTCGGTGTTGGCTTCAGTTATCTGGAAGAAACCAATAGTGCACCCGCCATCGAAATCACGCTGGCACAATATCGCAGTGACGAGGCGCCAGACGATGCGGACTATATTGCTCAGCAGAATCAAAGCGGCAGTGGCGTGCTGGAGACAGCTGCAACGCCCACCACGCCGTTTGAATCCGAATTTCACGCCGAAGTAATCCAGGAAGTGACGCCAACACTCCAAGCACCTGCGCCTAACCAGCAGACCAACCCGACGGATCTGGCCATGCTTACTGCGACGGATGCAGAGCGTAATCTTGAGCAACAACTGGAGGAGGACGCACCGGAAACAGATATTCCGATTTCAGAGCAAACGACACCACAGGATCTAAGCCTCGCCATCGCCAGTCTTCAAGCTCAACTGGACATGCAACAACAAGCCTATGCAAAGCGGCCTCGCAAGTACACGATTTCCTCGGCATCCACTCAGAAGCGCCAGGACGCGCTTTACCTTGACTCCTGGCGCAAACGGATCGAAGCTGTGGGCAACCTCAACTATCCAGAGCAGGCTCGCGATAAACAAATTTTTGGTAGCTTGAGGATGCTTGTCGCGCTGCGCCCGAATGGGTCAGTACAGGAAATTCGCATCCTGCAATCATCTGGTCAGCGCGTTCTGGACGATGCTGCGATCGACATCGTGCGACTCGCGTCACCCTTTGACCCATTTCCACCGGAAATGCGCAAGGATGTCGATATACTCGAAATCATCAGAACCTGGCGTTTTCACCAGGGTAATTCGTTTACGAGCGATTGAGATTCGGCCAATTGATATGAATCATGACGATGGACATAATCCCGAGTATGAAGCCAGACCAGGCACGCTTGCCAATCAGTTTCTAATTGCAATGCCGCACCTGGATGACCCGTGGTTTGCCCATACTGTCACCTATCTGTGGAAGCACAGTGATCAGGGTGCTCTCGGCATCGTCATCAACAAACCATCCAACCTTCGCGTTGCGGAATTGCTCAATGAGCTGAACATCGACACGAGCGAAAATCGGGGCAATATTATTTTCCATAGCCAACGTGTGATGACCGGCGGCCCAGTGGAAAAAAATAAAGGCTTCATTCTGCACGAGAGCGGGCGGGAGTGGGAATATACTCTCCCCGTGACCAAAGACCTCAGCCTCTCAATGTCCAAGGACATCCTTGCCGATATTGCTCTAGGCAAAGGGCCTGAGAATTACATGGTCGCACTCGGATGCGCCGGTTGGGAGGCAGGACAATTGGAGAAAGAAATAACCGAGAATTACTGGCTCACTGCTCCGGCAGTGCCAGCTTTAATTTTTTCCTCCGATCACGCTGGCAAGGCATAGTCTGCTGCTTCCATTTTGGGCGTGAATCTCAGCCAACTGCCCTCTTTCGCCGGCCATTCCTGACACTTTGATACGAAACCCTCTGATATGAAACCGCCGTATGGATAAGTTCCCCGTAAAAAAAACCCAAGAATTTTCAGCGCTGGGATTCGACTTCGGCACGAAGAGAATAGGTACGGCTTTCGGGCAAACGCTCACCGGAATGGCGACCGCGTTATCGCCTGTCGCGTCGCGCGATGGCATTCCTGACTGGACAGTGATGGACGCGCTGATAGAAGAATGGCAACCTGACGTGTTCGTGGTGGGCATGCCCTACAACATGGATGACAGCGAAAGCGAACTACTGTTGCGAGCGCGCAAATTTGGCAATCGGCTGAATGGCCGCTACCACAAACCCTGCTATGGGATGGACGAACGCCTGAGCTCTTTCGAGGCGCGCGGCCAATTACTTCGCAAAGAATCCAGAGCACAACTGGACAGTCTTGCCGCCAGCCTTATTCTGGAAACATGGTTCTACTCGCTGGAGGAATTGTTTCCCCGCTAACCGCCCGCTTTCAAACCCTTTTTTAAGCCCGTTTTTAAAACTCATTTCTAAAAGGAGTCCGGCATCTTGGCTTTGGCACGCGCCGCTTCCTTACTGATAATCCCCTTCTGAAGCAGCTCTTTCAAACATTGATCCAACGTCTTCATGCCCACCGATGATCCCGTCTGTATGGCAGAATACATCTGCGCAACCTTATCTTCGCGAATCAAGTTACGAATCGCCGGCGTGCCAATCATGATTTCGTGAGCGGCCACCCGACCTCCCCCAGTCTTTTTAAGCAGCGCCTGAGAAATTACCGCTTGCAGAGACTCTGAAAGCATTGAACGCACCATGGCCTTTTCCGCTGCCGGGAACACGTCGATGATACGGTCAATGGTTTTTGAAGAAGAGGTGGTATGCAAAGTGCCGAAAACTAAATGGCCGGTTTCCGCAGCAGTCAGTGCCAAACGTATGGTTTCGAGGTCGCGCAATTCGCCCACGAGAATAATGTCCGGATCTTCCCGCAGCGCCGAACGTAAGGCTTCGGCAAAGCCATGGGTGTCGCGATGAACCTCTCTCTGGTTAACCAGACATTTCTTACTTTCATGCACAAATTCGATGGGGTCTTCGATGGTCAGGATATGTTCGTATCTCGTGTTATTCACATAATCCATCATGGCCGCCAGCGTCGTGCTCTTGCCGGAACCTGTCGGCCCTGTCACGACAACCAGACCTCGAGCGAGATCCGACACCTGCCGGAACACGGCCCCCATGCCAAGATCTTCCATCGATAAGACCTTGGAAGGAATGGTCCTGAACACCGCTGCAGCACCGCGATTCTGATTGAAGGCGTTGACCCTGAACCGGGCAAGGCCTGGTACTTCGAAGGAAAAGTCCGTCTCCAGAAATTCTTCATAGTCCTTGCGCTGCTTATCGGTCATGATCTCGTAGACCAGACCGTACACTTCCTTGTGATCCATGGCAGGGACATTGATTTTGCGAATATCACCGTCAACACGGATCAGGGGAGGCATGCCAGCCGTGAGGTGCAGATCCGATGCGCCCTGTTTGACGCTGAAACCGAGCAATTCAGTAATATCCATGTGCTTATCCCCTGCTTCTTAAAATGTAATCACGTGTCGATATAGTTGTTCTTATCGACCTGCGCTTAGGTTCACTTTAGGAAGACCTTCCGGATTCTGCCCACGACGAGCCATGTTATAGTGACGACCTCTGTCAGCAGAGGTTATTCCCAAATTCGTTAACACAGCTCGTGAAAAGCATGGCAAGCATAACAGAAAATATTTCCGCTGTTCGTCAACAGGTAGAGCGGGCAGCTCGGGCCGCAGGGCGTTTGCCGGAAGACATCCTCCTGCTCGCAGTCAGCAAGACGCAGGGACCAGAGCAGGTCCGTGAGGCATTCAAGGCGGGGCAACGTGATTTCGGCGAGAATTACGTTCAGGAAGCGCTTACCAAGATCACTGCTCTCGCGCTTGCAGACATCAGATGGCACTTCATCGGTCCCATTCAATCCAACAAGACTCGCGAGATCGCCGAGCACTTCGATTGGGTCCACAGTGTAGATCGCATCAAGATCGCTGAACGGCTCAACGCACAGCGGCCTGACAACAAAACACCCCTAAGCGTCTGTGTTCAGGTCAATCTCTCGGAGGAAGACAGCAAGTCAGGTGTAGCGCTGTCGGAGGTAGTAGCTGTTTGCGACGCCATTAGCCAGTTAAGTAATCTCAGACTGCGAGGTCTGATGGCGATACCCGCGCCATGTGTAGGCTACGAACAACAACGGCGAGTCTTTCGGCCCTTGGCGGAGCTTCTGCACTCACTAAAGTCACAGCACTCCACTCTGGACACTCTTTCTATAGGCATGAGTAGCGACTTTGATGCTGCTATTGCCGAAGGCTCGACAATCGTTCGGGTTGGTTCTGCCATCTTTGGCGCCCGCAACTAATCCGTCATCTCACTCCCGAT
>JBBSPQ010000006.1:0-14941 GCA_038258585.1 Pseudomonadales bacterium | reverse complement strand
TGTAGTCACGCGAACTCCAACAAAGACCCTGCCGTACAGTCGCTGGTGCTGAAAGACGTGACTCATCAGATTCTGGAAGGCAATCATTCAATCATTGGCCTAATGCTGGAAAGCAATCTTAACTTTGGCAATCAGAGTATTCCCAAGGATCTGTCCCTACTCAAGTACGGCGTGTCCGTCACGGATGCCTGTATAGATTGGAGCGAAACTGAGAGAAGTGTGCATGAGATGGCAGGTAAATTAAGAGCTGTTTTGCCCGGGCGTTGAGCGCAGATTCAAAGTCAAGTCTAGGGGGTCAAGCATCAACATAGCAGGGTCTGTAGATTGATGGAGTGTATCGCCTGCTTGACAGGCGCTACACTCAATCAATGCAAATTACATGTTGCTGACAATTCCCATGGCGACAGATTCCTGTTCCGCACGGCCCTGTTTGATCCAGTCCTGGACATGTGGATTGGCAAGAAGAGTGTTAGCGTAGCGTTGTGCTTCCATACTCAGCTTTGCGCCGTAGGACTGGAAACAGACTGCCATTGGCACATACATCGCATCGGCAATAGAGAACCGCCCAAACAGGTAGTCGCCTCCTGCGCCGTGCTTACGTCTGCAACAGCTCCAGATCGCGTCAATGCGGGCGATTTCGTCGGCCAGTTTGTCAGAGACAAACAGATCAACTGATGCCTTGCAGTTCATTGGCCAATCTTTTTTCAAATTGGGAAATTCGGCATGCATCTCAGCACAGACCGAACGGGCGCTGGCGCGTTTTTTTGGATTGGCGGGCCAGCCGCGTCCTTCCAGCATCTGTTCGGATATATATTCGCAGATGGCGAGAGAGTCCCATACCGTGGTCTCATTGTGGAGCAGGGCGGGGACTTTCAAGGATGGAGAATAGGGGCCAAGTTTTTCTGCGGTGTTGTCTTGATACAGCGCTATGTTTATTTCTTCAAAGCCTACATCGAAGGCTTTTAAAAGCAGCCAAGGACGCATAGACCAAGAAGAATAATTCTTGTTGCCGATGACCAGTTTGATATTACTCATGTAAAACACTCCACTAAAATTCGCGATGCCGTCGCTGCCGGAGGAGAAAATATCTTAGAAGCGAGTCCTGCTCCCTATGCATTAGTTATTTTTATTTCAGGAAAGTTCCGATATCCCTGATCGAAACTGAAAAACTCCTTAACGGATTGTTATGAAAGAGATTAAACACCGTTTTTATTACTGTGGTGAGCATTAATCAGGGCGATATACTGACTAAACATGGCAAAAAAGAGGCAGGTCGTTTTGACCCGGTGAGCGCTTGATGCAATGCTCACTATCGGGGTCTAAATACTGTATAGTCAGCGCGAGACATTATGGGGGAGAGGCCTTATTTCACCGGCTTCGGGCCCAATTCGCAGCGCGGGGTGTGATGGTGCTTATGGCGAGAAGAATTGCGATTGTTGAAGACGAAGCCGCTATTCGGGAAAACTATGCCGACGTCCTGCGGAAGCAGGGCTATGAGGTTCAGACCTATTCGAATCGCAAGGATGCCATGCGTTCGTTCGACATCAGGTTGCCGAATCTGGCAATAATCGACATCGGGTTGGAGAATGAGATTGATGGTGGGTTCACTCTTTGTCAGTCGCTTCGCTCAATGTCTGACACACTGCCGATCATATTTCTTACGGCAAGAGACAACGATTTCGATACTGTCAGTGGCTTGCGCATGGGTGCCGATGACTACCTGACCAAAGACATTAGCCTGCCTCACCTTTCCGCGCGAATCGCCGCCCTGTTCCGCCGTCTTGACGTGCTGGATCAACCAACGTCCCCGGAAAACCTGCTGCAACGCGACAAGCTGACGCTCGACATAGGACGGCTCACAATTCAGTGGGACAATATCCCCGTCCCGTTCACCGTTACCGAATTCTGGATGGTACACGCGCTAGTGAAATTTCCTGGCCACGTGAAGAGTCGTCAGGTGTTGATGCAAGAGTCAAAGATATTCGTGGACGGTAGTACGATCACGTCGCATGTGAAGCGAATACGCAAAAAATTCATTCAAGTGGACGACGACTTCGATTGTATCGAAACCGTCTATGGCATGGGATATCGCTGGAACACACAGAACAGTTCGGGCTCCACTGAAACATAATGTCTCGGTACCTTAAAAATCCATTCGGCATCCGCTTCAAGCTGATGTTCCTGTCGAGCTTTCTTCTGATTATCCCCTGGCTTGGGTATCGGTATATTCTGGAAATGGAAGAATACCTGCGGCGCGGTCAGGAGCAGGTTGTGCTTGGGACCGCGCGCGCCTTGGCGACTGCACTGAATGAGCGTCCGGAATTATTTGATGAGGGCAGCTACGGGCGGGCGCGCCGCAGCGATGACATGTATGTCTATCCGGTTTTCAACCCCCTTTCTCTTGATGACTCAACACTCGTCGATTGGCAGGATTATCAGCGCTATGAATTGTCCTATGGCAAAGATGACGCGATAGGCACTGAATTAAATCCACATAGTCCCTACGCGCATTATTATCACTACGACAGCTCACTTAATTTCAAACTTCTCGTAGGTGAATATAACCGCTCCCTTTACGCATATCTCAAAGTTGTCGATGACAATATCGTCTACCGCAGTCCCGAGAGTCTCAGTATTCATCGAAGCGATTTTCTGCAGATTTCTCTGGTCACTAGAAATAGGGAATTCAAGCGCTATGTCATCTCGCCTCGTGGACCGGAGTTTCTCTACGCATACGAAGTCGGCGATGATCTGCGCGATCTTTCATTGTTAACACATGAAGAGGACATTAATGGGCAATGGTACGAGGTTCCCGGGGGCTACGAGGTGGAACTTCGACTGCCCCTTACCATGCTTGGGGATCAACTGGGATTCGCCATCTACGATGTCGATGATGATGTCGAGCGACAGGTAAAATCTGTGGTGGCAACTTCGCCCGTGAATGACCCTGAAAGTCTGGGCTCGCTGCGACGCCCTACTCCGGAGATTGACCGTATCGTAGAGGGAATGGGTCACACCAATTCTCGTATTCAGGTAATCGACCGTGCCGGACGTATTCTATTAAGTGTTGGAGATATTCAAACGGCCACGGGTCTGACGCTTAACGCAGATGCCACGCAGGAGAGAGTAAATAAATACTGGAGGTTCGTCGAAGACCAGGTCCTGCTGCCTCTTTACTACCGGATTCTGACCAAGCCCTCCAATGACTTCATTGACGATCTATACGCGGGCGGAACAGCGGAAGGTTCGCATATTGATTCTGCTTTGGCAGGCACTCCGCTGACGCAGTTTCGTACGCTGGCGGATACCCAGACACGAATACTCGAGGCCGCTCATCCCATTCTTGCCAATGGCGATGTGCTAGGCGCCGTGATCGTCGATCAAAATATGAATGGCATACGAACCTTCCGAAATCAGGCGCTGGAAACATTGTTTAATACCATTCTGGGTGTCATGGTAGTGGTTACATTCGGTCTTTTTGTCTTCGCGTCACGCATCTCTTCAAGAATTCGAGGTCTTCGAAATCAGGCGGAGAATATCATTGATGACAGCGGTCGTTTGAAGAACAGCATCGTGGCGAGTCGAAGTTCAGATGAAATTGGCGATCTATCACGAAGTTTTTCCAACATTGTGGAGCGCCTCGGGCAGTACACTAATTATCTGGAAAATATGTCTTCGCGTTTGTCCCACGAGCTGAGAACGCCGGTAACGGTAGTGCGTTCCTCTCTGGAGAATCTTGGTCTCGTTTCGCAGGACAAGGAGTCAGAGGTTTATATTCAGCGAGCAGAAGAAGGTATTAATCGTTTGAATCTAATCCTAACCAACATGAGTGAAGCGACGCGACTCGAACAGATGTTGCAGACGTCTGAGAAAGAGATAATAGATTTGGCGAAAGTAATTACGGGCTGTGTCGAAGGCTATCGTTTAGCGTATCCGGAGTTCAGATTATCTACCGACATCGATGGCCCTGTTATGGTATCCGGTGTTCCAGAATATATTGCTCAGCTAATGGACAAACTTATTGCCAATGCCGTGGAATTTTCATTCGTTGACAAACCGATTTCGATCTTTTGTCGAGCGATTAGAGATCAGGCCGTGGTGAGGGTTTCGAACTTCGGTCCATTGCTGCCGGAAGAGATGAAAGGACGTCTATTCGACTCCATGATTTCAGTACGCCCGCAAGAGAAACAGAAGCAGCCACACCTTGGGATTGGATTGCACATTGCGCGGCTGGTTACAGAATTTCATCACGGTCAGATCCGGGCGGAGAATATGCGTGAGGGAGAAGGTGTCGCCATCACGCTTGCTATTCCTCTGCTGGACGAATAGCGGGTGGTTGTTTGAAATCAGCTATCCTGGCCAGTATAAAATTCAGGCACATTTTCCTTCACAACAGGCGAATCCTGTGCCCATGCGTGACAGGTGTTTAGAACGACAGGTTTTTTACCGAGATGTGACACGTCGGAGTCTGGTCTGTTATCACGGTGTTTCTTCAACGGCATGATTGTTTGAAAGGCTACCGTAGCCATTGGGTACAGAAGCTCCGTAATGTGAGTGCAACCAGCAACACCCCCCACCCTCTCGCGTATACCTTCGCGCCAGCCGCGTGCCATGACCAATCCTTTAAGAGTGCTGTAATTGGGTGTGATGTCCGGACACATCTCAAAAGGACTGTTGTCGGTGCAGGCTTCCACATTCTCCACTACGAAGCCAGCATCTACTGTTACTCGCACGAGCATCTCGTGCAAAGGCATACCCGGCGTAATCTGGCCGCGCCAGTTGTTTCGAAACGTATAAGTTTTCGTGTCCTTCATATGAGCTTCTATGTCGAATAGACCGTCCTCTCTCTCATAACCCGCGAAACTGATGGTGCGAGTATGAATTTGAGTACGAGGCACAGGTGTAGACAGCGGCATAGTGAGCCCTCTTCTGCAATGCTCGTGCGTTGCAGGCTTGGTAAAAGTCGGTGTGAATTTTGAGCTGCAGGATTATAACCCGTTTTTAACTGATCGGGCGTTCGTTTTGTGGCGAGAGTGGTTGTGGCATGTAAGGTCAGTGTCCGTTGCGTTTATTGACAAAACGCACGGCCCAGCCTAGAAGCGGGATATGTTGATAAATCATAGCGCCGAGATCGTAAAAATTCTCTTGATAGAAAATGCGATCAGTAAAGCGAATCTGGGTGGTGCCACGCAAGGTGATTGCCTTGTCGCGCATCAGTGCCGCCTTATTATAACTGACCAGCCAGGTGAAGCTTGCCCAATTATCGCCACATTGCTCATCGCTGATTTGAAATATTACTTGGGAAGAGCCTAACAGCATGCGCTTAACGTGTCGTTTCAACCCAAGGATTCCGAGCACACGGCGAAGGGGGTCTCGGTATTCGATGTCCTGAGTGTAGATTCGGGCTAGCTGATCGAGGTTAGTCATACCGCTGCCGTAGAACGACTTGAAGTCATTAATGAGCGACTGTCTGTGCATTTCAGCACCAGAGTGGTTACATGTCGTTTTAGTGAGTTCGGAAGAAGTTTGCATACTGGTGTCTACGCGTAGGGAAGTCCATCGTAAAAATATTTACGAAGGTGACTTAAAAACGGATCAAATAGAGGCAGTGGAAAGAGTTTGCACAAAAATGATCCGACAGGCAGGCTGTGGCGTAAATATCCTCAAAATTACAACATTCTTCAGGCACCGGCAGTAATCTAGCTGCCGCAATTGATCATACGGGCACTTGTGATAGACGGCGACGATTTGAAAGGCAATAGCACCGACCAAGAAAGCTCCAATTTTACGGAAGCCGACCCATGGGACGCGATCTTGCTAAAGGTTGCCCGGTTCGAGGATCGGGCGGCGTTTCGCCAGCTGTTTGACCATTATGCGCCGTTAATAAAAGCTTTCCTGATAAGGGGTATGGCTTCCTACTCGGATTACTCGCAGGCCGAGGAGATGACTCAGGAAGTGATGCTTAAGGTGTGGCATAAGGCCGATTCATATAACAGCAGTAAAGCTAGCGTGAATACTTGGATATTCACTATCGCCCGCAACACTCGCATTGACTTCATTCGCCGAAATGAGCGGACAGGACGCCAGATTGCCGTTGAGGGCATCTGGCATGAGGCAGAGTCACCTGAACCCCTGCTTGATTTGCAGCAACGCAGGGTCGAGAAGGTGATTAGAGAGGCTTTGAGTACGCTGCCTGAAGAGCAGTCGCTGGTGTTGGAAAAGGCGTTCATTGACAGTAAATCCCACAATGAAATTGCTCAGGAGCTTGCGTTGCCGCTGGGGACCGTGAAGTCGCGGATCAGGCTTGCGCTGAGCAAACTACAAATTCTCATAGACAGGTAGACCGGCAGGAACATCATGATCTCATATCATCCAGACTCCAGATTCCTCACAGACTTTGCTTCAGCCAATTTATCGCTGTCGGAGGCAATTTGTGTATCTGCTCACTTGGAGTTCTGTGGCAAATGTCGGGGGCATGTTCAGCAATTGGCTGATCTGGGGGGAAGGTTACTTTCCCGAATTAATCCTGGCACGTTACAAGAGGGTAGTTTCGACTCGTTGATGAAGCGCGTGGACATCGGAGGCGATACTGAGGAGTTGGCTAAATCCAGTGAAGCGGTTGAGTCTGCGCCAGAGTCGTCCTCTGTAGGTCTTCCTCGTGCGCTGCATCGTCTGGTGACTAAAGGATTACAGCACCTGCAATGGGTGCAAATGGGCAAGGCCATGCGAATTGCACCGCTTCGAATTGACGGTGATCCTCGAGAAACGTCTCTCTACGACATCAAAGCCGGAGGACAGATGATCGAGCATGAGCATCGGGGCGAAGAAATTACAGTGCTCCTCAAAGGTAGTTTTTCAGATGCTGAGGGTAGTTACAGCCGCGGTGATTTTGTGGTCCGCAATGCTGGGGAACCCCATCAGCCAACCGCAACTCAGGATATGGATTGCCTGTGTCTGGTCAGTCTTCAGCGTCCGGTGAAACCTGGCGGCTGGTTCTATCGTCTGGTCGAGCCTTATGTGCAATATCGATTGCGCAGAGTGTCGTAGGGCAAAGCAGGTTCGATTTCATATTCAGGCTGGGGCATAATGTCTTCTCACTTGATTCGAACCCCTATTGCTTTGTAACCCTACTGCTTTGTAAGGAGTCACTCCATGGCATCAGCCACCGCCAGACATATCCTCGTTGACACAGAAGCCCAGTGCTTGGAGCTTAAAGACAGAATCGCCGCTGGCGAAGATTTTGGCGCCATTGCCAAAGAGTATTCTTCGTGTCCATCTCGCCAAAAGGGCGGAGATCTGGGCAGCTTTGGTCCAGGTCAAATGGTGAAGGAGTTTGACGCGGTCGTTTTCAGTGCTGAACCAAATACGGTACAAGGCCCGGTTAAAACTCAGTTTGGTTACCATTTGCTCGAAGTCACAAGTAGAACGGCTTAGATCAGTACTGCTGCTTTTTATGACAAATCCCTTCTCAGATTCCCGCTCTAATCCGCATTCCAGCTATGGCTCGAATGACGTTGCGGTTGTTCGTCGTACCGTGGGGTATCGCGGGTTCTTTGCTATAGACAAACTCCATCTTCGCCATAAGCTGTTTGCCGGCGGCTGGAGTGACGAATTTGAGAGGGAGCTCTTTATTCGCGATCCTGCGGCAGGCGTTCTGCTCTACGATCCCGAGCGGGACCAAGTCGTGCTTATTGAGCAGTTTCGTGTCGGCGTATTGCCAGATGCCGAAAGCACTGGAACCAGCCCGTGGCTGTTAGAGGTGGTCGCTGGAATTCTTGCCCCGAATGAATCCGCCGAGGAACTCTCTCATCGAGAGGCGCAGGAAGAGGCGGGTTGTGCTATTACTGAACTGGTACATATAAGTAATTACTACAACAGCCCCGGCGGCAGTAATGAGAGAATCAGCCTGTACTGCGGACGGGTAGATGCTCGCAATGCCGGTGGTATCCATGGCCTACCTGAAGAAAACGAAGATATCCGCGTGTGCGTGCTATCTTCAGATGAAGCTTGGCAGGCAGTGCAGGATGGCAGAATGAATAACGCTATGGCCATTATCGCCATACAATGGCTCGTCATTCACAGACAAGCGCTTAGAAAGCGCTGGACAGAAGAAAGCGGGCAGGCGGACTCGACGTGAGCAATAGAGTGACCTACGGCAGGCAATACCGCGTTGATCTGGTCAGGCAAATGGCCAATTGTGATGCCAATTTTATTCGTTTACTAAAACTGATGCCTGAACTAGAATCTTATCGCACTACCTGCCTCCGAAGCCTTGCTGGCTCTACGTCGGAACGCTGTCAGGAACGCTGTCAAGAACGTAGTCAATACCGTAGTCAAGAGAGCGCAATTCCAGTTTTTTTTGCCAAGGATTTTTACAGTGCCGGCCCTAATATTGCCGATTCTGATTGCGTCAGAGAATTTGTTATCGCCTCGCCGTTGGATGAGGCCGTCGAAATAAGAGTACGTATACGTGTTGTGGAAGTGTTCCGCTATACCAGCACCTTGGAAATTTCCCAGTTAACCAGAGTTAGTGACTGGATCGAGCCGCCGGCTATAATGATTCGTGTTTACCATGATGCGACCACTGCTGAAGCAGTAGCGTATCAGGGGCACAAGGCATTCTTGGCCAAATATGCGACTCCTAATTCGAAAATATATCAGCAGGATGAGAAGAGGCAGATAAACGAGTTCTTGGGGGAGTGGCTGAGTCTGTGTCTACAGACGGGTCGAAGTTTAACGTCTCCGGCCTTTATCTGTACTGCTTAAATTATGAGCATAGAGCAAACGGAAACCCCTGTGAGAATACTGCAGATCACGGACAGTCATTTGTTCCGCGATCCGACCGCAGCATTATTGAGACTCAATACTCAGCACAGCTTCGAGAAGGTATTGGAGCTTGTTGGCAGCAGGGAGTCGCATATTGATGTCGTGCTTGCCACAGGCGACATCGCGCAGGATGCCTCCGTTGAGGCCTATCACCGTTTTGGCAGAGCAATTGACGCGCTTGGCGCCCCTTTCTATTGGATCCCTGGAAACCATGACCGTCGCGCCATTATGGAGAAGGTGCCTTCCTATGAGAAAGCGTCCACGCGGCTGATAAAAACCCAGAACTGGCAAATAATAATGCTTGATTCGAGTGTGACCGGTGAAGTGCATGGTCATTTGTCTGCAAAAGAACTGGACCATCTGGAAAAGAGTTTGCAAGCGGCTGATGTCGACCAAGATATCGATCACACGATAGTCTGTCTGCACCATAATCCAGTACCTGGCAGTGCACAATGGATGAACGGCATCGGCCTGCACAATCAGGATGAGTTTCTGAGTATCGTGGATAGGTTCAGTTCTGTGCGTGCCGTTGTGTACGGACACATTCATCAGGAATTGGATTTTCTGCGCAATAATGTGCGTTACTTCTGCACACCTTCCACCTGTATCCAATTCAAGCCCGAGGTGACTGACTTTGCTCTGGACGATGTCAACCCGGCTTATCGATGGTTCGACCTTCATCGCAACGGCGCCATCAACAGCGCAGTAGAAAGAGTTGCCGGTTTCTTCGAGGTAGACCATAGTTCTAGCGGATATTGATTATTTCCGATCTTTTGCCAATGACTACAAACAATTTCTTTCTTCTGTACATCCACGGATTCAACAGCTCGCCACTCTCCTTCAAGGCTCGGGTAACACACGACTATTGTGTAAAGCTTGGAATGAGTGACAGGATTGCAGTGCCCGAGCTGCCTCACGACCCTAAAAGGGCGATTGCAGAACTTGCGGATATAGTGGAGGCGCAGGCGCAGCCGGTAGTGCTGATTGGGAGCTCGCTGGGTGGTTACTACGCGACATGGCTCGCAGAGCGATATGACCTACGTGCGGCACTTATCAATCCAGCCGTTAATCCGGCTCGTCTTTGGCAGGAACACCTTGGCGAGAACAAGAACTTCTATTCAGGCAGGCGTTATCACATTACAAATGAGCATGTGGAGCAGATGCGGGGATTGAATATTGATCTCTTGCAGCGCCCGGAAAATTTCCTGCTGCTGGTACAGACTGGCGACGAAACGCTGGATTACCGCCTCGCTGTAGACAAGTACAAGTCGTCCACGAGTATAATTCAGGACGGCGGAGACCATAGTTTCGTAAACTACGCAGCAATGTTGCCGAACATATTTCGATTTCTTGCCGCACCGCGGTAAGCCATCCAACGAGAAACTCACGCAATGAGCAATACTTACAATGCCGATGCCATCGAGGTCCTGACTGGATTGGATCCGGTGCGCAAGCGGCCGGGCATGTATACCGACACAACTCGGCCTAATCACCTCGCTCAGGAAGTCATCGACAACAGTGTCGACGAAGCACTAGCAGGGCACGCCAAAAACATCACGCTGGTTCTGAACAAGGACGGATTTGTTGAAGTCACCGATGATGGTCGCGGCATGCCGGTAGACATGCATCATGAAGAGAAGGTGAGCGGTGTTGAGCTGATCCTCACCCGGTTGCACGCCGGCGGTAAATTCTCCAACAAGAATTATAAATACTCCGGCGGTTTGCACGGCGTTGGGGTTTCCGTCGTGAACGCGCTCTCCAGTCAATTGGAAGTCATCGTGCGTCGTGATGGTACGGTCTACCAGATGAAGTTCCGTGACGGAGAGAAATTCTCTGAGCTCACTGCCATAGGAACAGCGCCTAAACGCATGACGGGCACAACCGTTCGCTTTCTTCCGGATGAAAAATATTTCGATTCCGCCAAAATTTCGATCCCGCGACTCAAACACGTATTGCGAGCGAAGGCAGTTCTCTGTTCGGGTTTGCGAGTCACCTTCATTGACAACACTGCGAGTGAAGATAAAAGTCAGAGCGATGAATGGTTTTATGAAGATGGCTTGACCGATTATCTGACTCAATCCACCCGGAGCTGGCCAACCCTACCTGAATTTCCATTCACCGGGTCCATGCAGGGCAACGACGAGGCCGTCGAATGGGCCGTGCAGTGGCTACCGGAAGGCGGCGAAGTCACAGCGGAAAGTTACGTCAATTTGATTCCCACTGCGTTGGGTGGTACTCACGTCAATGGCTTGCGTACAGGCTTGTTGGATGCGCTGCGCGAATTCTGCGAATTCCGTAATCTGCTACCACGTGGTTTGAAACTGACTCCGGAAGATGTCTGGGAGCGTTGCTGCTATGTGCTCTCGGCCAAGATGCTCGACCCTCAATTCTCAGGACAAACCAAAGAACGGTTGTCGTCGCGTCAGTGCGCCGTGTTCATTGCTGGAGTGGTAAAAGATTCGTTCAGTCTCTGGTTGAATCAGCACACTGCCGACGCTGAATTGATTGCCGAGCTGTGTATCAACAACGCTCAAACCCGCATGAAGGCAAGTAAGAAAGTTGAGCGTAAAAAAATCACATCAGGTCCCGCGTTGCCGGGCAAGCTCGCTGACTGTTCCACTCAGGATGTGATGGCCGGCGAACTGTTTCTGGTGGAGGGCGACTCCGCGGGTGGCTCGGCAAAACAGGCGCGTGACAGAGAGACGCAGGCGATAATGCCTTTACGCGGAAAGATATTGAATACCTGGGAAGTGGACTCCAACGAAATTCTTGCTTCACAGGAAGTGCACGACATCGCGGTTGCGTTGGGAGTGGACCCTGGTTCGGACGACATCAGCGGGCTTCGCTACGGCAAGATATGCATCCTCGCCGATGCGGACTCGGACGGTCTGCATATTGCGACACTGCTATGCGCGTTGTTTGTGCGGCATTTCCGGCCAGTAGTGAGAGCCGGCCATGTATACGTCGCTATGCCTCCGCTCTATCGCATCGATGTGGGCAAGGATGTTTACTATGCACTGGACGAGCAGGACAAGAACGGCATACTCGATCGTCTTGTGGCAGAGAAGAAATCTGCTAAGCCTAATGTGCAGCGTTTCAAAGGTCTGGGCGAGATGAATCCCCTGCAGTTGCGCGAAACCACGATGAGTAGAGATACACGTCGTTTGGTACAGCTCACCTTGGACGACAATGACCACGCGAAAGAAACAGATGAAATGCTCGACATGTTGCTCGCTAAGAAGCGCGCACCCGATCGCAAAGTCTGGCTGGAGGAGAACGGGAATCTCGCCGATCTGGCTGAATAATTTCCACTCCCTATTAGAAGATAGTTGTTTAACAGACCGCAAATGCCAGACGGTAATTCACCACTAAGTAGACTCAAAAGATGACCCAGAATATTACAGTGAACGAGGACGGAGTCGAACAGATTGCTTTGAGCAATTATTCGGAACAGGCCTATCTCAACTATTCCATGTACGTGATCAACGACCGTGCGTTGCCGCATATCGGTGACGGTCTCAAACCGGTACAGCGTCGCATTGTCTACGCGATGTCAGAGTTAGGATTAAAGGCTGGTGCAAAATTCAAGAAATCGGCGCGGACCATTGGTGATGTTATAGGGAAATTTCACCCGCACGGTGACTCAGCCTGTTATGAAGCGATGGTGTTGATGGCTCAACCCTTTAGTTACCGTTACCCGCTTGTAGACGGACAGGGTAATTGGGGCTCTCCCGACGACCCCAAATCATTCGCGGCGATGCGTTACACCGAATCCAAGTTACGCAAATACGCAGACCTTCTGCTCTCCGAGTTGGAGCAGGGCACGGTAGACTGGAAGCCCAATTTCGACGGTACGTTGGACGAACCGCAGTTGCTTCCTGCGCGCCTGCCGAACGTGCTGCTCAATGGCGGTAGCGGCATTGCGGTTGGTATGGCGACCGATATACCGCCCCACAACCTGCGTGAAGTCGCCAGCGCTTGCATTCATCTGCTGGATAACCCTGCGGCAACTATTGCTGACCTGATGGAACATATAAAAGCGCCGGACTTTCCGACAGCCGCAGAAATCATCAGTGCGCGTGAAGATATTGTTTCTCTTTACGAGACTGGCCGAGGGTCTATCAGAGCGCGTGCCGTGTATCAGAGCGAGAACGGCGACATTGTTATTACCGCGCTGCCGTATCAGGTTTCCGGTGCCAAGGTGCTGGAGCAGATCGCGGCTCAGATGCAGAAAAAGAAATTACCAATGGTGGTCGACCTGCGCGATGAATCCGATCATGAAAACCCGACTCGCATCGTCATAGTCCCACGCTCTAACCGTATCGATGTTGATGCAGTGATGCTGCACCTGTTTGCGACCACTGATCTTGAGAAAACCTATCGCGTGAATTTCAACATGATTGGCACGAACGGCCGTCCGCAGGTAAAAGATCTCCGTTCACTGTTAGTGGAATGGCTCGAATTTCGCACTGTTACGGTGCGTCGGCGTTTGCAGAACAGGCTCGACAGAATTCTTGATCGCCTCCATATCTTAGAGGGATTGCTGACCGCGTTTCTCAACATCGATGAAGTCATTCACATCATTCGCACAGAAGAGAAGCCTCGACCCGTGTTGATGGACAGATTCTCTCTGTCGCAGATTCAGGCGGAAGCGATTCTGGAATTGAAATTGAGGCACTTGGCGAAACTGGAAGAGATCAAAATAAAGGCTGAACAGGAAGAGCTGGACGCAGAGCGCAAGCGCTTGGAACAGATACTTGGATCGGCCGCTCGATTAAAATCGCTGATTCGTAAAGAAATCATCGAAGATGCCGAAAGCTTTGGGGATAACCGTTGTTCTACGTTGGTGCAGCGTTCCGAGGCTCAGGCATTCAGCGAAACTGAACTGATGTCGTCCGAACCGGTAACTGTCGTATTGTCCGCGCGTGGTTGGGCGCGGGCTGCAAAAGGGCACGATGTCGATCCGGACAGTTTGCAGTACAAGTCTGGGGACAGCTTCAAGTATGCTGCCCGTGGCCGCAGCAACCAGAATGCTATTTTCGTTGACTCCACTGGGAGAACATACTCGTTGCCGTCGCACACCTTGCCTTCGGCGCGAGGGCAGGGCGAGCCTCTTACCGGGCGTCTGGCACCCGAGTCGGGCGCGACCTTCGAAGGGGTTCTGATGGCAGATGATACACAGCAGGTATTGCTCGCCAGTGATGCCGGGTATGGCTTTGTAGCTAAAGTGTCGGAGCTGCAAAGCAAGAACAAATCCGGCAAAAGCGTATTGAAACTACCAACAGGCAGCCGGGTGTTGCCACCGCTGCTAGTTAAGGATTATTCCAGCGATGTGGTCGTGGCAATTACCAACGAGGGGAGGATGCTAACGTTTGCACTCTCGGAGCTGCCAGAATTGCCAAGAGGAAAAGGCAACAAGATCATCAGTATTGCTTCGGCCCGCGCAAGCGAGCGGCTGGAGTTTGTAGTGGCGTTATGTGTAGTGAGCAGCAGTGACGTGCTGTCGGTTCATGCCGGCAAACGTTATCTGAATCTGAAGGCGTCGGACCTTGAACATTATCGAGGTGAGCGTGGACGGCGTGGTAACAAATTGCCGCGCGGTTTCCAGAACGTGGATCGAGTAGAAATAGTAGAGCCGTAAGTGTTCGCCCATGGCGACGGAACAGCTGCGAGAATTCCTTTAAGAAAACGGCCGCTCATTCCTGTTGATTCTGTGTGAGAAATTTTCGTGATCACTGCTGAACAAGAATTAACCAATCCAAGTTCAGATATGCTATCGTCACCTGAGAAACATGGTGGCCAGATGATATCAAGACCATTGAGATACTGGATTTCGTTAGCCTCGCTAATTGTTGGTGCGAGTCTCCATGCTCAGGACAATAGCCTTTCCCTCACTGTCAGTTCGGGCCCTGCAAAAATCATAGAAGAAGTCATAGTCAGCGCGCAACGGCATGATCAGAATGCGCAAACGGTTGGCATTACTTTATCGACTTTAGATTACGAAACCTTGCAACGGGGTTTGTATCAAACTCTTCCAGATATAGCCTACAGCCTCCCTAACGTTGAGATGTTTGAAGATTTCGGCGGTCAGGGGTTGCCTGTTTGGGTCATCCGT
>JBBSPQ010000005.1:0-15554 GCA_038258585.1 Pseudomonadales bacterium | reverse complement strand
GGGGTGCCGATAACAATGCTCTCTGTGGCGGCTGAGATTGCCAGCAAATACATCGTGCGCACCGTGTCGGTTCCACTTCCACCCCAGCTGTTGAACGCCTGCGCAGACATTCCGCCAGCTGGCGAGATGAAGGGGAAAAAAAGATCCCCCTGCAGCACTTCGTGGCGGGCCTGCATCCAGTGGTCATTAAATGCCCCTTGCAACTGCGCCACCACTGGTCCGCGGATTTCAAAATGGCTGTCTCGCCAATGTGTGTTGTCCTGCGCAGTACCGAGCCATTCGTCGCCTATTCCCACACCTCCCGTGAATCCGATCTTGCCATCGACGACCAGAATTTTACGGTGACTGCGATTGTTGACCCGATCGAGGTGATACCAGTTCAGGGGGCGGTAGAAGTCGACCACAACGCCTGCATCACGCATCACCTCTACTAACTTTTCATCCATGGTGCTGGCGCCAACACCGTCCCGCAGGATCCGTACCTGTACTCCTTGCCGAGCCCGCTCTGATAACGTCTGAGCAAATTCGACTGCTATGTTGCCTCGCCAATAGATAAACGTTTCGAAATTGATGGAATGTTCGGCTGAACGAATGGCGCTAAGCATGGCAGGAAAAATTTCATCGCCATTTTCAAGTGGTGTAATCAGGTTGCCATCGGTCCAGGGACGGCCGAGCAGGTTCTCGAGTGTCCTTATAAATGTTGGACTATCGACAGCAGATACATGAGCAATGGGTTGATTGACGGAGGGCTCACCGCTGGACAGATTGACTACCAACAAGGTGACGACAAGTGTCGTGACGAAAGTGCCAACAATGGCAGCGAACAGAATCATAATGCGCCTGCGTGAAAAGAAATTCTTTTTTTATTAGTACTACTCAAGACATCTTCACAAAATGGAGTATGTTAACCAGCAGTCTCCTGTAGCTTGACGGACGACAGGGGATTAATTAAAAATCTTATCGTCATGGTCGAGCCGTTTCAGAGTCTAATCTAAGTCAGCGTTTTCGGCAAAGAATCCTAGGTTTCAATGTCTGAGGGTATGTTCACCACCCCTCACAGGGTCGCCAACAAAGCGTTTACAGCGCTGGAGTAGGTCAAGATGGACATCGAGCCTGGCGTAATAGGAAACGTGATAGCTGCGGTCTCTCTCATAGTTGCGGCGTTCGCCCTGATGCGGCAAAGGAAAGCAGACGAACGCCAGCGTCAAGACAATGCCGAGCAGGGTAGACAAAAGTTGCGGCTCCTGCAGCATGAAGCATTAATTCTGCAGCTGCAGGTAGCTGCAAGACTGTCATCCGTAGTTTACGAACTGTTGATGCTTGTGGAAAAGGGTGATGAGCTTCTCAGATTCGACATGGATTCAGTTGACCGCTCATATGTTGATGAGAGAACGAGCCAGATGAAGGCTCAGCTTGATGAATATAGCCGCCTTGAGACTGCGAACGAAAGAGACCTGGGAGAAGGCGGTACTTTCCTCCATACAAGGATATGCAAATTGTTCTAACTCAAAAGCCGACGCGCCAACAATATAGGTAAATTTATTTCAATCAAACAATGAAAACGTCTGTCGGACCCATTTTGGGAAGATGATTTAATAACGGGAGAAATTCGCCATGCCATTTTACTCCAGGATCGATGGAAGAACCAAGGAGGGGCAGCGAACCGCTATGCGTCTCCTTGAGCTTAAGGCGTCGTTGATATCTTCAGGGATTCCGAAACGCAAGGTCGACGGCAGCCTTCTGTTAGCGACTTGGAACATCAGAGAATTCGGCAAGTCAAAGTATGGCGTGCGCGAATATGAGTCTCTGTACTATATCGCAGAGATCATTAATCATTTTGATCTGGTGGCGGTACAGGAAGTGCGCGACGACCTGACTCTCCTGAACCGATTGATTACTATTCTCGGAAGTTGGTGGAAGGTACTCCTCACCGACGTTACGGAAGGAAAGCCTGGAAACCGCGAGCGAATGGCTTTCCTTTACGATTCTCGAAAGCTAAGTTTCGGCGGCTTGGCCGGGGAAATCGTTTTACCACCGTCCTCCCAGAAAGGCGGCGGCTATTTGGCAGCCGATCAACTTGCAAGAACTCCTTATATCGTCGGTTTTCGAGCGGGTTGGTTCAAGTTTACTATTTGCACTACTCACATTCTGTATGGCGATTCGGTAAAAAATGATCCACGTCGAGAGCGGGAAATCCGTGAACTTGCGGCATACCTCGCCGCTCGGGTATCCGAGCCTCACGCGTGGGCCAAGAACATGATCATCCTGGGCGACTTCAATATTTTTGCGCCTAAAGATGCAACGATGAGCGCAATCAAGGATGCTGGATTTGCAATTCCTCCGCAGTTGGAGTCGCTACCCAGTAATGCCTTGAAGAACAAGCACTATGACCAGATTGCATTTATTGCACCCAATATTACAGACGGACTCGATTTGTGCTCCGCCGGCGTATTCGATTTTTTCGAAACCGTATACCCGATGGAGGACGAGCAGATTTTCGTCACTGCGATGGGCGAAAAATATCAAAGTTTGAAGGACGGACGCCCTAGAACCGACGCTCAAAAGCGAACGTATTATCGTGATTGGCGAACATACCAAATGTCCGATCATTTGCCGATGTGGATTGAGCTCGATACCGACTTTAGTCAACAGTATCTTAGTCACAAGGCGGATCTTAAGGCACCTCCGGCGACTATTGAAGACGAAGTGATCACAACGATGGTATGAGCGTAATATTATTCACGACTTGAGAGTTACCTGTAATGTCGTTGACCTGCTGCAAGGCCCACTTGCAACCCAACCCTCAGTAATAAAGGGAAATTGTCGGTGTCTGACGTAATACTAAAAAGTGCAGAAGAACTAACCGTGATGCGTGAATCCGGGCGGCTTCTCGCATCAGTGTTCAGTTATCTTGATGACCAGGTTAAAGCTGGCATATCTACGATGGATATTAACAATCTGGCTGAGCGTTATATCGTCGACAAGCTGAGTGCTCGTCCTGCCAGTAAAGGGCAATATGGCTACCTGTATACTTTGAACTCCTCAGTCAATCATGTGGTGTGCCATGGTATTCCTTCAGAGACTCAGAAACTGAAGGCTGGAGACATCGTCAATTTTGATATCACGTTGGAGAAGGGTGGCTTTATTGCTGACTCCAGCAAAATGTATCTCATTGGTGAAGTGGCACCTCTTGCAAAACGCTTGGTTGATAAAACCTATGAAGCGATGTGGGAAGGAATAAGAGCTGTTAAACCTGGCGCTACGCTAGGGGATGTTGGTCACGCAATTCAACGCCATGCCGAGAAGCACGGATATTCAATTGTTCGGGAGTACTGTGGTCATGGCATTGGTCGAGAAATGCATGAAGATCCGCAGGTGCTGCACTATGGTCAGAAAGGCAAAGGTCTGGTTTTGCAGGAAGGCATGACTTTCACCGTCGAACCGATGATCAATCAGGGGAAGGCCAAAGTTAAATTGAAGAAGGATGGGTGGACTGTCGTAACCAGTGACAAGAAATTGTCTGCACAATGGGAGCATACGGTTGCGGTGACATCCGATGGATATGAAGTTCTCACGCTGCGAGACGAGGAGAGAAGTAAAGATTAGGAACGCGATATAGCAGGTGGCTTTATCACTGATGTCTTGATCTAATCGTAAAACCATTCGACAGATATCATCAATAAGTAGAGGACAACAATGAAACTTGAATCTATCGCCCTGCACGAAGGCTATAAATCGGAAGCAACAACTAAATCTGCGGCTGTTCCGATTTACCAGACAACTTCTTATACTTTTGATAACACCCAGCATGGTGCAGATCTATTCGACCTTAAGGTGCCGGGTAATATCTATACTCGCATCATGAATCCCACTACCGATGTGTTGGAAAAACGTATGGCGGCAATGGAGGGAGGTATTGGCGCGCTTTGTGTTGCCTCCGGAATGGCCGCAATTACCTATGCCATCCAGTGTATCTGCGCGGTGGGAGATAATATTATCAGTACCACTCAGTTGTACGGAGGTACTTACAACTTTTTTGCGCATTCATTGCCCAGGCAAGGTATCGAAGTTCGAATGATCCCGAGCGAGGATTATGATGCGTTCGATAAAGCCATTGATGCAAATACTAAGGCCATATTTTGTGAATCTATCGGAAACCCGGCTGGCAATATAATTGACATCCCCCGGTTAGCGGAAATAGCACACAGACACGGCGTGCCATTGATTGTCGATAACACCGTTGCCACGCCTTATCTGTGCAGGCCATTTGAACTAGGGGCTGACATTGTGGTGCATTCCCTGACTAAATATATTGGGGGTCATGGTACTTCTATCGGAGGCGTGATTATCGATTCAGGAAAATTTGACTGGACGGCGAACAAGGCTCGCTTCCCCGTCATGAGTGAGCCGGATCCCTCTTATCACGGCGTCGTATACACAGAAGCTCTGGGCGAAGCGGCCTACATCGGTCGTTGTCGCGTAGTGCCATTGAGAAACACGGGTGCTGCGATCTCGCCCATGAATTCGTTCCAGATTCTACAAGGACTCGAGACGCTGGGTTTGCGCATGGACAGACATTGCGAGAATGCGGAGAAGCTTGCTGTGTACCTTCAACAGCACAAGAAAGTGAAATGGGTGAACTATGCGGCATTGTCCGATAGCCCGTACTACAACAACTGCAAAAAAATCACTAATTCCAAGGCGTCAGGGATATTGAGCTTCGGGATTCACGGTGGCGTTGAAGCCTGTACAAAGTTTATTGATTCACTGGAGATGATTTTGCGTCTTGTGAACATTGGCGATGCTAAGTCGCTGGCCTGTCATCCGGCGTCCACCACACACAGGCAGTTGAATGACAATGAACTTGCCTCTGCCGGCGTAAGCGCTGATCTGATCAGGATTTCAGTGGGCATAGAACACATCGACGATATTATTGCAGATGTTGAGCAAGCTCTCGATAAGGCATAGAGATTTTATGAAAGCCCCATCATAGGAAAAATTTTTAGCTTGAAAAAAAGCCCCGAACCAATTCTATTTGGAACGGGGCTTTTTTTATGGACGGGTTATGGCAACGCGTAAGCGACCAATTGCGCGGGAGTGCTTCTACCACCGACAAACATGGCCAAGTATTGCTTGCCTTCGTGCTCGTACGTGAACGGCAGCCCGGTTTGATTATCAGGCAGCTCCAAGACGGTGATGAGCTCACCGGTTTGTTTGTTGACCACTCTCATTCTCGGCCCAGCATCAGCAGTGCCGTTACCTTCTCCGATGAACAGCAGCGTTTTGGTCAGCAGAATACCCGAGCGGGTTGGAATGCCCGTTGCTGGCAGATCAACGCCCTGCAACAGCGGATGGTTGGCAATGCGATCCGGCGTGTCGGCATTCGCAATCATCCATAAATGGTCACCTGAGTTCATGTCTATCGCCGTCACTCGACCATAGGGTGGTTTGACGACTTCGAGTCCTTCAACCCGCGGTACGCGTACGCCGCCGCCTTGGCTGAAATCAATGTCGGAAGATTCATTCTTTGCCAACGACAATGCCTGCAACTGAGTTCTGGACGGTACATAGAGAATACCGGTTTCAGGATCAAGCGCAGAGCCTTCCCAGTTGGAACCACCGGTAGAAGATGGCAGGCTCAACAAACCGCGAGTCCCGTCGGGGGCGTCCGCAAGGGACGGAGGCGTGAACATATTGGGGCTGAGGCGAAACTCTTGAATGGCTTCCAAAGCCTTCACTCGCAGTTCCGGTGTGAAGTCGATTACATCCGCTTCGGTAAAACCTTGTCGATCAAAGGCGGCAGGTCGGGTTGGAAACGGCTGTGTCACCGCATACCACTCTCCGGGCACATCACCGGCGGGTACTGGGCGTTCTTCAATTGGCCAGATGGGCTCACCGGTCGCTCTGTCAAACGTGTAAACAAACGACTGCTTTGTCACGGCCATCACAACCTTGCGACCATCGGCCAAATTGGCCAGCACTGGTGCGGACGGAAGATCCCAGTCCCAGATGTCGTGGTGAATAAGTTGGTAGTGCCATTCGCGCTGACCCGTTTTGACATTCAGCGCAACAAGGCTGCTGGCAAACAGGTTGTTGCCATGTCGGTCGCCGCCGTAGTAGTCGCCAGTGGCACCTTCTACGGGCAGATAGACCAGACCCAGTTCCGCGTCGCCCGAGATTGGCGCCCAAACGCCCGTGTTGCCTGTGAAGTCTACCCCGGACAGCCATGACTCATACCCGAATTCGTTCCGCTCGGGGATGGTGTGGAATGTCCAGAGCAGTTCTCCTGTATGGACATCGAAGCCGCGAACGTCCCCTTTAACGTTGGCTTTGGCTCTGGGACGGCCGCCAGTTGAGTGGGCAGCTCCCACAACAATGACGTTGTTCATCACGAAGGGAGGTGCTGAGGCCCCAATATCGATGTCGCCAAACCTGTCATCTTCGGTATTCCGCAGCCCTACCATCAGATCTATGATGCCGTTGTCGCCGAAATTGGGGTCAGGAATGCCGGTTTTGGCATCCAGTGAAACCAGATGGTAGCCCGGAGTGATGTCAATAACGCGGGACTCGTCGCCATCGCGCCAAAAAGCCACTCCTCGTCCGGCGCCCTTGCGTGGGGCGGTATTGAAGCGTTCTCCCTCTTGGGGTCTCCATAGCCACAGTACCTGCCCCGTTGTAGCATCCAACGCAGCGATGTTCCTCGTGGGGGCGATGTCGGCATATAGGATACCGTCCACTTCAAGTGGTGTTGACGGGTTAGTAAAATCGGCAGTCGGACCGAAATTCTGGGTGGAAAAACGCCAAGCGATTGCTAGAGAACCCACATTCTCGGCATTGATCTGATCGAGCGGTGAATAGCGCTGGGAGAACTCATTGCCGTGGTATGTCGGCCAGTCTCCTTCATTGACGCTGGTGTTCGTTTGGCTCAAAGCCAGAGGAACACAGGCAACAGCACTAGCGGTGATGATAAATCGTGAAACAACCCGTTTTGCCATGTTCATTCTTACACTCCTGACTAAGCTTGATTTTTGTTATTAGCCGTCCCTTTCGTAATATGCGCTACAAGACTAACGGTTTAATGCCCAGAGTTCCATAGGGTACCAATCACCACAAAACTGTGGAAAGCTTCGTGACTGGAAAGTGTCCACGAAGGTGGTGCCAGATCAAGGACGAGTAAAGTTGAACATATATGAGTACTTATATTCCTAAAGGTTGGCATACCTTAACACCCAGGATCTTTGCCAAGGACTCAAAGCACTTGGTCAGTTTTCTGAAGACGGTGTTTCAGGCGCAAGGTGAATATATTGAATCCAAGCCAACCCAACTAAGAATTGGTGATTCAATGATCATGGTCAGTGACGTTGAGGTTAGAGGCGCCTACTCAGCTTGTCTGTATGTCTACGTTTCCGATGTGGAAGAAACCTTTAAACGAGCAGTCTCTGCGGGAGCGTCGATTGTCGAAGAACCGCTCGATACGCCGTATGGAGACAGACGCGCTGTGGTGACCGATGCTTGGGGCAATATGTGGCAAATCGCGAAGTTCGATCCGCTATTAGGGAAGGTACAAATCGAGTGATCCGACTAGTATCAACAGTATTTAGCGGAGAAAAGTGGTCGTGCTGACAGTGATATTTCACCAATCGAAGGAACAGAAAAAATATGAAAGGAAGTTGTCTGTGTGGCCAAGTCGAGTATCAGGTAGATCAGCTGGATACTCCTATTCAACATTGTTCCTGTAAGACCTGTCGAAAAGCACATGCGGCGGCCTTTAATACATCTGCAGGAGTGTTAAGAAAGCACTTCCGGTGGATAAAGGGCGAAGATGAAATCTCGGGCTACGAATCGACTCCGGGTAAAGTCCGTTATTTTTGCAGAAACTGTGGATCTCAGTTGGTTGCTGAAAAAGAAGGCAGTCCGTATTACATTCTTCGAGTAGCGACACTGGATGAGGATCCCGGTAGTAAAGCCGAGATCCAAATATGGAAGTCCCATGAGGTTTCATGGCTGGATTATGGTGAGCATGTCATTGGGTATCCAGAGTGGCAACCCGGTCGGTAGTTATCTATGAGCCCAGATATAAGCGAAATAAAGACCATAGTCGGCAAGCTACACAAAGAAAAATATCCTGATGCCAAGGTGATCTTTCTTGCAGGTTCTCTGATGCGCGGTGAGGGAACAAGTACATCGGATTTGGATATAGTTGTCGTGTATAAAAACCTCGCTAACGCGTATCGCGACTCATATTCCTACGATGGATGGCCGGTAGAGGCCTTCGTACATGATCCAGAAACTCTCAAGTACTTCTTTGACGAGGTGGACGCGCCCACGGGTTACCCGTCACTTGCCTCTATGGTGTCCGAGGGCGTGGAAATTTCGATTACCTCCCAATTCAGCATTGGTCTGAAAGAAATGGCGAGTAAGGCGCTTCAATCAGGCCCGGTAGCTTGGACATCCAAAGACGTTGAAAACGCTCGCTATCATATTTCGGATTTGATAGAGGACATAAAGGCTCCACGCGACGTGCATGAGTTGCATGCCACAGTTTCGGTACTTTATTCGGTGATTTCCAATTTCTATTTCCGAAGCAAAGGCTTGTGGTCCGCCAAAGGAAAAGCCATTCCGCGGAGACTACAAAGAGTGGATGCTCAGTTTTCGGCAAGGTTCTTGTCAGCGTTTGAGTCTGCCTATACAAAAGAGAATTCTGATGATCTCGTGTCATTGGCATCTGAGGTGCTGATAGATCATGGAGGCTTCTTGTTTGACGGCTATAGGCTTGAAGCGCCATCGGGGTGGAGAAAGGGATAGCAACATCTCGATAATCGGCGAGACGTTTATAAAGGGAGGAATCAGTACAAAAAGTACCTAATGCCTTATTCGACTGCGTCGATGCATTTCATATAAGTAGATTGCTGCTTTTGTATATAAAATCGATTGATCGAGGATAAAAAATGAACTGGTATGTGGAAGTCTTAAAGAAGTACGCGGTATTCGAAGGACGGACGAGAAGACAGGAATACTGGATGTTCTGGCTGATTAACTTGATCATTTCCTTGGTACTGAATTTTGTTGCTCCGGACTTCTTCGGTTACCTTTACGGTTTGGCGATCCTCATCCCCTTTCTCGCGGTTACAGTGAGGAGGTTGCACGACACCGGCCGCAGTGGCTGGTGGTTACTTATCGGCTTAATAGCTGTTCTTGGCACACTCGTGTTGCTGATATTTCTGATTCTAGACAGCACGCCTGGTCCAAACGAATTTGGTGTAAACCCGAAAGAAGATACACCTGGCAGAATGGATGTTTGATGAAAAATATTATTGTGCTAGTGCTAATGTCTTTCTCTGCGTGTGTTGGCGCTACCATTGTAATAGATGGCATAGTGACTGACCGAGACGGTAACCCTGTATCGAAGTGCGATGTTTTTATTAACTCGCAAAAGTGGACCGCCGATTTTGACACCTCGGAAGTGTATAGCTTGAGCACCTGGGCTTCGATCGGGGGCTCAAGTTCCGACTTCGCTTCGTTCCGGCCAATGAGTTTGGCTCAGCCTGAGTTCCGGAACGAAACTGCTGATGGGAAGAATATGGCGATCTTGGACGTCACTCCAACTGTCGATGCCAGTTCGATCCGTGGATCTATAGATGAGGTTGAACTCGAATTTCTTCAGATGAATTGGGCCTAGGAACGCATAGACTCTTGTAGTAATTTACCTTCCGACATGGACACCTCAAACGGGTGTTACATGCCTATGATAGTGGCCTAATTTAGAAAACCTGATTTAGCCGAGGGACAACATATTTTCAGGATTAGGTTGTATCACAGTGACTGAATGGCAAATTCGCATTGCGAATCAACCGGTGACTCGGCCTTCTCTAGCTACCGACCACTTGGTACGCAGTCTGGAAGAGGAGGATTTTGACGAAGTATCGTTGCTCATGTCGGAGACACATCGGACAATCGCATTCTTGGCACCGTGTTGGTCAAAGATTATTGGAATCTGGCCAGCCTGTTTGTTCTGCCTGAGTTTCAAGGGCAGGGCATTGCCTCCAATCTGGTCAGCGCTGCGTTGGCTGTCTGCAGGGGAAAGTCGCCGAAAGGAAAAGTCAAATTGAATTCGTCTACCTTCGCAGCAGAGTTCTATAGAAAGTATGGCTTTCAGCAGATCGGAGATCCGCGAGATTTACCTGGCGGCTGTATCCCATATGAATACGGTTTCTAAATCGAACCGGAGCCAGAGAGTAGACAATGGAATTCATAAAGTTTGGTGCCGATAGGTCTACCGAGTTAGCGCGTTTAAATCGCCTTTTAATTCAAGACGAAGCCCACAGTAATGGCATGTCAGAGTCCCAGCTTGAGTCAAGAATGCAAAATTGGCTTAGTTCCGGGTATGAGTGCTATGGGATAGAACAAGACGGTCAGATCATTTGCTACAGCTTGTGGAGGGACAATGGCGACTATTACTACATGCGCCAATTATTCACGGTTAGGAGCCACAGACGTAGCGGCCTAGCAAAAAAACTTTTGAATTTCCTCGAAAGAGATGTTTACTTTGATAAGCCTATTCGACTGGACGTGCTTGCAAAGAATTCGGAGGCAAAAGAATTCTACGACAGTATGGGTTATCAGCTGTATTGTCACACTATGATCAAAGGAAAGGGTTGAACTGAAAGAGGCCTATTTCGCAGATTGTGTAGGTTTTCAGTGGAATACCCAAACAAAGGATCACTCTATGCAGTTCACCAAAAAACTTAGAGAGAGAATAAAAAACGGCGAAATCACGACCACTATAAGAATCTGGCAGAAGCCTCAGATGAAGGCGGGTGGTCGCTAAAAAATGGCAGAAGGGAATATAGTTGTCACTTCGATCAGAGAGATCTCATTTGAAGATATTTCCGAACCGCTTGCCAAAGAGTCGGGTTTTGCCAATGTCGCGGACTTAATGAAAACCGCTGTGCATGGCAGTGGACGAGTTTTTTACTTCATAAGATTTCACTACGAAGAACCAGCTTAGTGCAGATAGGCAAAAGAAAGGGTAGAGCTGATGAAGATCGAAGCCTTAGAACATGTTCAATTGGCAATGCCCTCCGGGGGCGAGGAAGAGGCTAGGGCTTTCTACGAAGGTCTATTGGGAATTATCGAGAGATTGAAACCCGAACACTTAAGAGCTCGTGGAGGTGTTTGGTTTGAGTCAGGTGCAATCAAGATTCATTGAGGCGTCGATAATAATTTTGTCCCGGCCAAGAAAGCACATCCGGCATTTTTGGTAACTCAGCTTTCAGAGTTAGCAGAAACTTTCAAACAAGCGGGTCATCAGATTGAGACAGAGCAACCGGTGGACGGAAAGGCACATTTTTATGTGTCAGATCATTTCGGAAATCGATTGGAATTTATGGCGAGTTTGCCGTGAGATCGCGACTGACGGCACGAAAAGGCGAACTAGTGCGTTGTTCAATAAGTTGATGTAAATGAACGAATTTCATATCCGAACGCTAACAGAGTCAGACTGGGCGATTTATAAAACGATCCGACTGCTATCACTAATCGATTCCCCTGACTCATTTGGCTCGACATACGCGCGAGAAATATTATTTCCAGATTCTGAGTGGCAATCTCGTTTAGCCCCACTTGCACGCGCCGGGTATGCGCTACCCTTAATTGCTGAGGTCGATGACCAGCCAGTTGGTCTTGCATGGTGCTTAATACATGAGCCGGCATTGCAAACAGCGTGTGTCTATCAAATGTGGGTAGCCCCAGAGGTTAGAGGTAAAGGCATCGCTAAAGCCCTTCTTAATCAGATTAGAACTTGGGCATTGACGAAAAAATGCGATTATGTGACGCTTGCCGTAACAACGAGCAACGATGCTGCAGTCGAGTTGTACTTGTCTGAAGGGTTCGTGCCTTCCGGCCAGATTGAGAGTTTACGGGATGGTTCATCTATCATGGCTCAACCAATGAAATTGGCACTCTCTACGTCTTCAAAGTCGAAAGCATGAATCAAGAATCTGCCGAGTATTTTATGCGCGTAGCCCTTATAGAAGGGCGGAAAGCACGAGAGATTTGTGGTGACAATCCTCCAGTGGGTTGCGTTCTTGTTTGTGATGGGATAATCGTTTCAAGAGGACATACCAACGAACCGGGTAAGCCTCATGCTGAAGCTATGGCTCTCGCTAATTTGCAGGGAGGTCTTCAAGACGTCATAGCTTTTGTAACTTTGGAGCCTTGCTCATTCCATGGAAGGACTCCGTCTTGTGCGGAGGCACTCGTTAAGTATGGGGTTAGTGAATTGTATGTCGGGCTCATAGATCCAGATCTTCGAAATAATGGTGCGGGAATTCGTATTTTCGAGAATGCTGGTATAAAAGTTAATGTGGGTATGTTGAGCGATGAAATCTTTCAGGAGATTGGGTCATTTCTTGCTACTTGCGGGAAGCGAAGATAAGAGTCGTTAATTATTTTAAGAGGGCTTTATGAAAGCGAAATGTCTATGTGGATCTATTGAAGTAGAAGCGCCTGACCAGAAAGAAGTCGGGCTTTGCCATTGCTCAACGTGCCGGCGCTGGTCGGGAGGGCCGATGTTTGCGGTTCACTGTGGGACAGGCGTCAGCTTTAGTGGCGCAGAGCCTGCGATATATGGTTCATCTGATTGGGCCGAGCGCGGGTTTTGCCCTACGTGCGGCACACACCTTTTTTATCATCTTCTTCCGAGTGATGAATACATCATTCCTGCCGGGCTTTTCCAAGATCAGGGGTTTCAACTGACCAGCGAAATATTTATAGATGAGAAGCCGGAATTCTACGAACTGAAGAACGACACCCATAAGATGACAGGGCAGCAGGTATTTGAGCAGTTTGCTCCGCAGAATTGAGTTAGCGCGAATAGGACAAAAAATGGAAGCCATTTTTAGTGATCTGAATGACGCAACAGGTCCGTTTACAGCAGTCCCCATAGGGAGTGTAGATGGAGTGCCCGCATTTGCCAGAGTGATGGAGAATTTTGAAGGACCGTATCACGAGCACGAAAAGCACGATGAGATGTTTGTTGTATTGTCGGGCACCGTCTATCTCGACTTGGATGCAGGTACGGAAGCCCTCAGACAAGGACAATCATTTACTGTTGCTGCAGGTGTCAGGCATCGCTCAAGGGTTCCCGGCCGGGCGGAGTTGATTGTTATCGGTGGACATGGGTAGATGATTCGCGCGTGTCTTGGATGAATTGGTGTTTATAAATTTTTAATCTATGCAGCATGGGGGATTTATGAAAGTGGAGCTAGACATAAATCTGAAACGTCAAGCTGAGAGGAGTCTTGCAGAGTTGCACGATATCAAGAACAGAGTTCTGATTGCCGGCCAGTGTTCCGAATTTCTGCAGTACAGCTTGGAGTTAATTGAGGGATTGTCCACGAGAGAAACAGCAGTTTTGGAGGGTAAAACCACAGCCCATAATTTTGCCAAAACGCGAATGCAAAAGTGGTTGGAATAGACGGAACAGGCGCAGCGTTGGCGCAGATTGGAGATGTGTCGAAATATATGAAAATTGAATACGAATCGGTAGCCCCCGAACATGCAGACGAACTCGCCAGAATACGAGTCGCCGCGATGAAGGAAAGCCTGACCCGAATTGGTCGCTTTGATCCTGTTCGTGCGAGGGAAAGATTTCTAAGTAGCTTCAGTCCAGAGCACACCCGCTTCGTTCTTCACGAAGGTCTGCGCGTTGGTTTCGTGGTCGTAAAGCCGGAAGCGGGTCAGCTAAAGTTGGATCACTTGTATATTGAACCTGAGTTTCAACGACGCGGAGTCGGCTCCGCTGTGTTGCAGGGGATATTCACGATTGCGGATGAACAAGGTGTGTCAATCACGGTGATGGCATTGCGGGATAGCGACTCCAATCGGTTCTATCTGGATCACGATTTCAAATATCAGAATGAGTCTGAGTGGGACATCCACTACGTGCGAATCCCGGTGCGGGAATAAAGGTGCTATATACCCGAAAGCGCAAAATCGATTGCTGCAATAATCTCTTCGCGATAACGGGTAAGGTCGCAAACCCTAGTTCCCAGATTACTTCTGTCTATGCCAGCAATGTTTTGGGTGATAGCCATGAATGCCTCTCCTTTCATTTCAAGCAAAGGGTTGAGTCTGGATATGCTTATCGTTGCGGCAATGTGAGAGGGGCAGAGGGGTATCACAATCGTAGTTTTGAGCTCGCTCAGCAAATCACTTTGAATATCTAATATGTACGGATACAATTTTCGTGAAGCTGGATTGGGATTCTTAAATACCGCGAACTGAGTCATTAAAATTTCCTTATGCCATCACTGAACGTCCCGTTTTCATCAGTAAATTGATTGTAGGCCTTTATGGCTTCTGCGTTCTCCCGTCTCCATTGTGCCCTCTGTTCAGCACGGAGTTGCTCAGTGAGTGCTTGCTCTAGAGCTGCGGATAGATTGATATTCATGTGTCGCGCTTTTTCAAGTAAGTCGCTGTTAATGCTAACATTTGTTGGCTTTTTAGGGGCTTGTGCGTCGTATACTTGATGCATGATAACTCCTCACTAGTTGTATGCGCATATGGTATGCGCATTGAGGATCTTGCGCAAAAGAAATCATCGAATCCCCGCTGCAAGCACTACATACCATCACTCATTAGAAGTAACATTAGCACCGCAGTAGCAATTCATCATTTAAGAGATAGTTAACATGCCCCAGTATAAATCCCACACCTCCACCAAAGGCCGCAACATGGCGGGCGCTCGCGCACTCTGGCGCGCTACTGGTATGAAGGATGACGACTTCAATAAGCCAATTATTGCCGTGGCAAACTCTTTTACTCAGTTTGTGCCGGGCCACGTGCACCTGAAAGATATGGGGCAGTTGGTGATCTCGGAGATCGAGAAAGCGGGTGGCGTGGGCAAAGAATTCAACACGATCGCGGTGGACGACGGCATCGCCATGGGACACGACGGCATGCTGTATTCCCTGCCATCGCGGGAAATCATCGCCGACTCGGTCGAGTACATGGTTAACGCTCACTGCGCCGATGCGCTGGTGTGTATCTCCAACTGCGACAAGATCACCCCAGGAATGCTGATGGCGGCCCTGCGTTTGAATATTCCGACCATCTTCGTCAGTGGCGGTCCGATGGAAGCGGGCAAAACTAAGCTGGCCGGGCAAGTCATCAAACTCGACTTGGTTGATGCGATGGTGGCAGGGGTGGATGAGAACGTCAGTGATGAGCAGGCGCTAGAGTATGAGCGCTCTGCATGTCCTACCTGCGGGTCGTGTTCCGGGATGTTTACCGCTAACTCGATGAACTGCCTGACCGAAGCGCTTGGGCTATCGCTGCCGGGTAACGGGTCTACATTGGCGACGCACGCCGATCGCAAGAATCTGTTTCTGGACGCTGGTCGTCGCGTCGTTGGCCTCGCCAAGCAATATTACGAACACGATAACGAGAGTGTTCTGCCACGCAGCATTGCCAACTTCAAGGCCTTTGAAAATGCCATGACTTTGGACATCGCCATGGGCGGCTCTACCAACACCATCCTTCACCTGCTAGCG
>JBBSPQ010000004.1:0-15558 GCA_038258585.1 Pseudomonadales bacterium | reverse complement strand
CGGGGTACTGCACGGTTTGTCCTGACATCAGATGGGTCAACGCACCGCGCGGGCTCATGCCCGGAATTATCATGTATTCACCGGATTTTAGAGCAGTATCGTACTGTTTCATTCGTGCCCACGCGCTGAACAGTCGCGGGTAGCGCAACGAGACGTTGTCGGCAAGCTGGTTAGAGACCTGGGTCATGGAACTGCCTGGTCGAATCTCTAGGAGCGTGGGAGCAGAGACCGACAATGGCCTGTCTAGGTAACTTTGAAATTGCATATAGCCAACTACAGCGGCCACGCACAAGGCTGAGAACAGTGCGATAGAGAGACGGATCAGCCCTTTTAACATGAGTCAGAGAATATCCTTCAACCAATTCTGTGCGCTACGGGTTGTCTTACCAATCTTAAAGTTTAGCTCTGTTTCTCTGGCGCTGACACGAACAACGGGCCATATTCCAAAGACGCTGTTACACACAAATACTTCGCAGGCGTGTGCGAGTTCTGAATATTTTAGCGAACGCACCTGCACAGGGGTGGTTCGAGAGGCAAACAGTTCGATCAACATGGCTCGCATTATACCAGCTACCCCTGCGAACGTCAGATCAGGGGTAACGATTTTATCGTCGATGACTGCAAAGACATTGCTCTTGATGCCCTCAACGAGATTGTCGTCACTGTCGCACATCAAGCCTTCGACGTGGCCACTTTTCAGCTCCAGACTTGCCATTACTTGATCCAGACGGTTGAGATGTTTATGTCCGGCAAGAACAGGATTGATGGAAAGCGGATGGGTGCATCTCAGGACTTCAATTCCGAACTGGGCATGTTCGTCGTATCCCGATGGTAAGGCGTGGATTTGTAGAATGCGTGTTACGTCGGGATGCTCAGGCGGAGTGTAGCCGCGTCCCCCCTGCCCTCTGGATACAATAACTTTCAGGATTCCAGAGCCCCGATGAGTGGAGAGTATTTGCTGAACTTCATTTTCCAGAGAGGCCAAATCGCACGGAAGCTGCAGCAGTGCACAGGAGGATTTCAATCGTTGCAGGTGGAGATTCCACAGCCGTGGTATGGAGTCTTGAACCAGGATCGTTTCAAAGACACCGTCGCCATAATGAATGGCGCGGTCAGCGAGGGGGAGACTGGCACTGGGAAGACCATTGACCAGCATCATCTCTCCTGTGCAGTGTTTGTCTTTGACTAGCTCAGACGTGAGAAAACCAGACTGCCGTTGGTGCCGCCAAACCCGAACGAATTACTGAGCACGACATCCAGTTTTGCATCACGAGCAGTATGTGGCACATAGTCCAGATCACATTCGGCATCTGGGTTGTCTAGATTTATTGTCGGCGTAATGACCTGATCTCGGAGTGAGAGCACACAGATAATAGCTTCTACCGCCCCTGATGCTCCGAGCAAGTGTCCGAGCATTGATTTCGAAGAGCTTATTGCCAGAGTGCTGGCATGCTGTTTGAAGATCCGTTTGATGGCGTGAGTTTCAGCGATATCACCGGCGATAGTCGATGTGCCATGGGCATTGATGTAGTTCACTGCAGTAATATCCACGCCTGCACTCTGCAGCGCATTGCGTATACACAAGGCTGCACCTTTTCCACCCTCCGAGGGCGATGTCATATGAAACGCATCGCCACTCATGCCAAACCCTGTGAGTTCAGCATAGATCTTGGCGCCTCGCTTTTTGGCATGTTCGTATTCCTCAAGCACCATAATTCCGGCGCCGTCGCTGAGCACGAAACCATCGCGATCTTTATCCCACGGGCGACTGGCACGTTGAGGATCGTCATTGCGCGTCGACAAGGCGCGGGCTGCGCAGAAACCACCAAGACCTACAGGAGAAGTCGCCATTTCTGCCCCGCCCGTCAGCATGACATCTGCCTGTCCATTGCTAATCATATTCGCTGCCACACCAATGTTATGGGTGCCAGTAGTACAGGCTGTCGTTATCGCAATATTGGGACCCTGGAAGTTGTAGCGTATGGAAAGCGTGCCACCAAGCATATTGATAATGGAACCAGGCACAAAGAACGGGGATATTTTCCGAGGTCCGGCAGTTTTAACCAACTCAGAGTTTTCTTCAATCGAAGTAATACCACCGATGCCTGAGCCAATGGCGACGCCAATGCGCTCGAAGTCGACCGGGCTGTCAAGAAGACCTGAGTCGGTGACCGCCTGAACGCCGGCAGCAAGTCCGTATTGAATGAATACGTCCATGCGCCTTGCTTCTTTTGGATTTAAATAGGGGGAGCAATCGAATTCTTTAATTGAGCCGCCGAAGCGTGTTGTGAATTCAGAGGCGTCAAACTGCTGGAGCATGTTGATGCCGCTGCGAGCATCCTTCAGCGCTTGCCAAGATGTCTCGACATCATTGCCCAGAGGCGTGACAAGGCCCAAACCGGTGACTACAACTCTTCTGCCATTCACTGCGTTGTTCTCCAGTGCAGTTCAATTAATTGCATCTTGCTGTGTCGCTGTTGACAGTACAGCAGGCAAAATAAAAGCTACTCCAGTATAAGCCGGAGTAGCTTCATTATTTCGCTTAAAATCGCTTACAGGTGCTTATTGATGTAATCACAAGCGAGTTGTACCGTAGTGATCTTCTCGGCTTCTTCATCCGGAATCTCGGTCTCAAACTCTTCTTCCAGAGCCATAACCAATTCCACAGTATCTAAAGAATCAGCGCCTAAATCTTCTACAAATGAAGAAGACAGTTTTACCTCTTCTTCTTTAACGCCAAGCTGTTCGCAGACAATTTTCTTAACGCGATCTTCAATGCTACTCATAACTATTATTAGCTCCTAATACTAAATTTTTATGCTGCTTTCTGATTATTATTGGTCGTTTTTTGATCAACCGAGATAATCCAAAACGCAAGTTTACATCTATTTTCAGTGGGTTGTAATCTTAAAGTCTAAAATAATTCGCTATTAAATATTAATAACTATTTAATTCAAATAGTTAGATTTTATATTTAAAGTTTTACGGCATATACATTCCGCCATTAATATGGAGAGTTTCGCCAGTAATATAGGCACCGGATTCTGAGGCAAGAAAGCCTACGGCTGAAGCAATTTCTTCTGCTTTGCCGAAACGAGCCAAAGGTATCTGGGCAAGAAGGGTTTCGATCTGCTTTTCTGCCAGTGCGCGAGTCATGTCGGTGTCAATAAAACCCGGTGCTACACAATTCACAGTAATACCTCTCGAGCCAATTTCACGCGCCAGCGAGCGGGAAAAACCTTCAATTGCAGCCTTGGAGGCCGCATAGTTGGTTTGCCCCGGATTGCCGCTTGAGGCAACCACTGAGCTGACATTAATGATCCTTCCCCAACGTGCTTTGGTCATTCCTTTCAAAGTTAATTTACAAAGGCGATAAATAGCATTCAGGTTGGTGTCGATGACATCATCCCATTCCTCGGTTTTCATTCGCATCAACAAGTTATCTTTCGTTATGCCAGCATTGTTCACCAGTATCTGCACATTGCCGAAGCGAGCTTCGATAGCTTCGAGTGTAGCGGCCACCGAATCGGTTGAGGCCACATTCAAGCATAAACCTGCTCCTTCTATGCCGGCTTCATTGAGATAGGTGGTGATGTCGCCAGCACCGCTCTCTGTTGTGGCTGTGCCTATGACTATGACGCCGTGTCGGCCGAGTTCCAGTGCTATTGCCTTACCTATGCCTCTACTTGCGCCTGTGACCAGTGCGACTTTTTTTTGATCTGTACTCATAGTTTTCTATCCAGTATTTTCATGGAAAAATTAGTAAATCGTTGTTCCATATCAGGGATTGGAAAGCGTGCTGAGGGCCTGCTCAAAGCTATCAGGGTCATCAGTGCTATAACATACTATTTCCGGTTGGATGCGTTTGATTAAGCCGCCCAGAACTTTACCTGGCCCGCACTCAACAATGCGCCCTACTCCGAAATCCCACATGCAGCCAATTGTATCAACCCATTGCACGGGCATGTAGAGCTGCTTCAGAAGGTTGTCCTTGATGTCATCTGAAGATTTCGCGACGCGTCCATTAATGTTCTGCACTACCGACACTGAGGGCGTTCTGAAAACGACCTGTTGCAAATCAGCAGCAAGCCTATCAGCCGCTGGCAGCATTAAGGCACAGTGGGACGGTACGCTGACGTTGAGAGGAAGTGCGCGTTTCGCGCCCGCTTCCTTGCAGGCCAGCATAGCCCGTTCAACCGCCGCTTTATTGCCGGCGATTACGGTCTGGCCGGTCGAATTGAAATTTGCGGGAGCGACGACTTCGGCTTGAGCTGCCTCTCGGCACAGCTCTGCAATCTTGTCGTCATCCAAACCGAGGATTGCTGCCATGCTTCCGGTGCCGGCCGGAACGGCTGCCTGCATGTACTGTCCTCGCTTATGAACCAGTTTCACAGCGTCGGTGAGTGACATAACGTCAGCGCAGACCAGTGCCGAATACTCACCCAGACTATGGCCTGCAAGTAATTCAGGCAGAGGCCCATTCTGGCTGGCCCACAATCTCCAGATGGCAACAGAGGCAGTTAGCAGCGCAGGCTGCGTGATGTGTGTCTGATCGAGCAACCCGGTCGTGTCTTCTGAGCTGATATACCAAAGATCCAGATCGAGTGCCTGAGACGCTTCGTCGAAGGTCTCGCGAATTATTGGAAACTGTTCGGCAAGAGAGCCAAGCATTCCAGTTTTTTGGGATCCCTGACCGGGGAAAACAAATCCAAATTTGTGCATAGGGCAAATCCTGTAGTCTGTCGAGATACTTTTTATCAGTTCAAAGAGCTATTGATTCAAAGGGTTCAGAGTTTTCGTGACGCAACCACTATCAAGAAGTACTGACATTTTCTGGGATATTAACTCGGGCACATTGTCGATGACCTCTTTTACGGCCTGCTCGATTGCGTAGAAGAAACCTTCCGTCTGGGCGTTGCCGTGACTCTTCACAATGATTCCCTGCAAACCCAGCAAGCTGGCGCCATTATACCGCGCCGGATTGATCTGGTCTGTCAGGGAGCGCAGCAGCGGTGAGGCAATTCGCCCTGCAATTCGACTCAACCAGTTTTTCGATGTTCTCTCGCGAAGGAGGTTGCTAATGACATTCACCACCCCTGCGCTGGTTTTAATAGTGACGTTGCCTGTGAATCCGTCACAGACGACAACATCAACCCGACCACTGAAAATTTCGTTGCCCTCAACAAAGCCAATGTAATTCAAGGCAATGAGTTTTTCCAACAATTGCGCCGCTAGCTTTATCTGCTCAGTACCCTTGTATTCTTCCTGACCTATATTCAGCAGTCCTATGCGCGGTTGCGCGATACCATCTAAAGACGAGGCGAGAACGGAACCCATAACGGCAAATTCAAACAGCTGTTGCGCGTCAGTATTGATATTGGCGCCAACGTCCAAAATATAACAATGACGATTGGAGGTGGGGACGGGAATAGTGGCGATGATGGCAGGTTTGCTGATGCCCGGAACAGTTTTGAGCAGGTGACGTCCCGTCAGGAGAAGCGCTCCGGTATTGCCGGCGCTGACACAGGCATCTACAAGCTTGTCTTTCACCATGTCTACACACAGGTACATGGATGAATCCTTGTACTTGCGCAAAACGCTTTCTGGTTTGATGTTGTTGCCGATAGTCACGGCAGTGTGAACAATTTCTAGACGCTCTCTTAAGCGAATGGGTGACCCGGCCAGATACTCTTCGATCTGACTCTGGTCACCCACCAGCACAAGAAACAACTCGGAATGTGCCGCTAAGCTTTTCAGTGCCGCCGGCACTGCCACAGAGGGGCCATAATCGCCTCCCATGACATCGACAGCAATGCGCTTAAGCGTTGACAAACTTACTCGTCACCAAGATCCAGAACTTTTTTGCCTTTGTAGAAACCATCGGCAGTGATGTGGTGGCGACGGTGCACTTCGCCAGTAGTCTGGTCAGTGGACAGAGTCGGGCCAGTCAGGGCGTCATGCGCGCGGCGCATGTTGCGGCGTGAACGGGATACTTTACTCTTTTGAACGGCCATGCTTGTTGCTCCTGAATAACGATAGAGCCGGGTGGAAATTCCAGGGGCGACTCTCGTAAATGGTAATGCTTATTTGCTGTCTTTCAGTGATTGCAGAATCGCAAACGGATTCGGCTTACCCTGCTCTCCTGGTTCATCATCTGATGAACCGTTATGTTTCATCGTGTCGCTTGCCTGCAGACAATCGTAGTCGTGATAACTGACGATCGGCATACATAAAATCAGTTGCTCTTCCAGAACATCCGCCAGAATGAGCTTGGGCTCTGTACATATCCAGGGTTCACGGTCGGCAGGCACTTTATCTAACAAGCTTTCCGAATCGATTACCGCCAGTTTGAAACTGTCTTCGAGCGTTATGGCTATTACTTCCAGACAACGCTGACAGAGTACTTGTACTTCTGTGCTGATTTTGCCTGACATCACTCGCCGATGCCCGCCATCCAGTTCAAACGCCAATGAAACAGCTACTGTCCCAGATGAATTGGCAAGCAACTCACTAAATCTTGCGAATTTTGCGACAGGCAAATTTCCACTTATAACGGCTTGCTGAGCAAAGATTTTCTTTGCATCAACGTACTCTGGAATAAGGGTGTCTGCCATAGGCGCGCAATAATAGGCGTACAAAGCACTTCTGTCAAAAAAATATGCGTTCAACGACATGATTTTTCGGCATTTTAGCTCTACAGGCGATTATTGTGCCTGCAACTGTTCCATTACGTTGAGCATCACCGGATTCATTGGCGCGCTGAATGAGAATCTGGCGTCGGTATCTAGCACAGTGAAGGATATTGCGGCTGCATGCAGGCACAAATTGCGCACCTCCGGAAAGGCACTGGCCGTCGCCGACGTGTACTTGCTATCACCAATAATGGGATGGCCGGCGTATTGGCAGTGGACCCGAATCTGATGGGTGCGTCCAGTCAGCGGGCTTGCTTCGATGAGGGTGGCATTTCTGAAGCGTTGCAGCACTTTAATGTCGGTTTCTGAGGCTTTGCCCTCGTCGTCGACGGTCACCACTTTCTCGCCAGCTTTTACTTCCCGTTTCAATAAGGGCGCGTTGACGTGGATGATCTCGTCTGGCCATCGTCCATGTACCAGCGCATGGTAGACCTTGCTGACATTCCTAGCTTTAAATTCATTCTGTAAGGCTTTTAAAATTATAGCGTTTTTGGCAATTACCAAACATCCTGTTGTGTCTTTATCAATGCGATGTACCAGCTCTAAAAATTCACTTCCCTCTTCGGCCTCACTCTTTATCCAGCGCATAGCTTCGATGACACCGATTTTCAGTCCTGATCCGCCATGCACTGCAATGCCTTGAGGTTTATTGATGACGAGCAGATCGTTATTCTCAAATAGGATATTGCTTCTAAGGAGGTGGACCAGATTTTCGCTGGGACGCAAAGGTGGTAAGGCTGCCGCCATGCGCAGTGGCGGCAGGCGAACTATGTCCCCGGTGTGTACGCGGCTCTCGGGTTTAGCGCGCTTCTTGTTAATGCGCACCTCGCCTTTGCGGACAAGGCGGTAGATTCGTGACTTCGGAACTCCTTTGAGCCGGCTCATGATGAAGTTGTCCAGACGCTGGCCATCTGAGTCAATCTTGACTTCAACAAATTCGACGCCTCTGTTAAGCGATTCTGCCGCCTCTGAGTGCTGCTTCTGGATCAAAAGAAGGTTACCGTTGCGTGGAGTGATTAATCCGGATGGATTCACGTGAGGCGCGGGATTATAGCAGTCGCGGGATTATTGCCCAACTTGAAAACCGGAATGGTGTACAATTCTTCGCATTTTTGCGCCCGGAGCCAGTTCATGTTCAACATTCGCGAAACCCTTGATCACTTGGTCAGTGCGGCTCTCGTACAGGTATCTGGCCTGCACGATGTACGTGCAAATGTGATCAACTCCTCCCGCCCCGAATTTGGTGATTACCAAGCTAACGGCGTAATGTCGGTTGCTAAGCAGTTGAAGATGAATCCTCGTGAACTGGCAGGCAAGGTTGCGGAGTTGCTAACAGGTCATGAACTGATAGCCGAAACCCAGGTTGCGGGGCCAGGGTTTATTAATATATTCCTCAGGGATTCTTGGTTGGAACAGACGACATCGCGTTTTGCCTCAGAACAGGAACGCCTGATTAGGTTTGTGGTTACGCCGCGCAAAGGTGTTGTGGACTATTCAGGACCAAATCTCGCCAAGGAAATGCATGTAGGACACCTGCGTGGAACCATCATAGGTGACTGCATTGCACGAGTGCTTGAGGCCGTCGGGCACGAGGTAGTGCGACAGAATCACGTCGGTGACTGGGGCACTCAATTCGGCATGCTAATCGCCTATATGGAATCGTCACAGGAAAATGCTAGTCGGCTTCCCACCCTGCTCTCCGACCTGGAAACGTTCTATCGTCAGGCCAAAACCAGGTTTGACGAAGAACCCGGATTTGCCGACCTTGCGCGTGGTTATGTTGTCAAACTGCAACAAGGTGATCCGGACTGTCTGCGTGCGTGGCAACAATTTATCGACGAGTCTTTGACGCACTGCGAGAGTATTTATGAGCGCTTGGGTGTGACTCTCCAGCGCAAGGATCTTAAGCCAGAAAGCTTTTATAACAATGAGTTAAATGGAATTATTAATGCGTTAGCTGATAAAAAATTGCTGAGTCTATCCGAAGGCGCCAAATGTGTGTTTCTAGATGAATTCAAAGGCAAGGAAGGCGCCCCTCTCCCGGCAATCGTACAAAAATCAGATGGAGGTTACTTATACGCAACGACCGATCTGGCGGCAGTGCGTTATCGAGCCCGGACGTTGAAGGCGGACAGAGTGCTGTATGTCGTTGATGCACGTCAAAGTCTGCACTTCCAACAGGTGTTTGCGATTGCACGCAAAGCCGGGTTTGCGCCTGAGTCATGCTCACTCGAGCACCTCGCTTACGGCACCATGATGGGAGAAGACGGTAAACCCTTCAAAACACGCAGTGGCGACACAGTTAAGTTGAAAGAACTGCTGGATGAAGCTGTTCGACGCGCCCTTGTCATTGTGACTGACAAAAATCCTGATCTGGACGACGCAACCCGCCAGGAGATTGCCGAAGTGATTGGTATTGCGTCGGTGAAGTACGCGGATTTGTCCAAGAACCGAACTAGCGATTACATATTTGATTGGTCGACAATGTTGTCGTTTGAAGGCAATACGGCGCCTTACATGTTATACGCCTACGCGCGGATCAAGAGCATATTGCGACGTCAGGAAAACGAATCTGCTACTCAGCTGAACTCGTCGAAGATTCTGATAACGGAGAAGGCTGAGCGTAATCTGATCGTCAAGATTCTGCAGTTTCCTGAGATCATCAATCTGGTCGCCAATGAATGCTATCCGAATCAGCTTTGCGGCTATCTTTATGAACTCGCTGGCATATTCATGCGATTCTACGAGGAATGCCCTGTCCTGAAGGCTGAAGGTGATGTGAAAGCATCGCGTTTGGCACTTGCTGGGCTGACGTCAGCTACCTTGAAGCAGGGCCTTAATTTACTCGGCCTTAAAACACTAGAAAAAATGTAAGAAGAAAGGCCAGACTTTAATGGTCTGGCCTGATTTCATTGCCTCTAAAATGATTAGTCGATCGACTAATCACATAGCTCCAGCAATAATTTATTCAGGCGCCGAGTGAAGTTGCCTGGATCTTCCAGTTCCCTGCCTTCAGCAAGACTTGCCTGATCAAAAAGGACAGAAATTAAATCCCCAAACCGGTCCTCGTCCTGCTCTTTATCCAGCTTCGCGATTAACGGATGCTCAGGATTCACTTCGAAGATGGGTTTAGTTACTGGAGGTGTCTGCCCTGCGGCCTCCATAATTCGACGCATCTGCGCGCCCATATCATCTTCATCCGTGACCAGACAGCCTGCAGAATCAGTCAGGCGGTGAGTGATACGTACGTCTTTGACCTGATCGGCCAGATGCTTCTTAACCCTAGTCACAAGTGACTCGAATTGTTTCTCGGTCTCCTCCTGCTTTTCCTTTTCAGCAGGATCTTCCAGCTTGCCAAGATCAAGTGAGCCTCTCGCGATATCCTGGAACTGTTTGCCATCGAATTCGTGCAAATGACTCATGAGCCATTCGTCAATTCGATCAGACAGTAACAGTACTTCTACTTCTTTTTTACGGAAGATTTCCAAGTGAGGACTATTGCGAGCAGCGTTCACCGAGTCGGCAATAACATAATAGATTTTGTCCTGGTCTGGTTTCATGCGCGCAACGTAATCCGTCAAGCTCTGGTTCTGCTCAGAGGCACTGTTATGAGTAGACGCAAATAACAATAGGCTGGCGATTTTCTCTTTGTTAGCAAAATCTTCACCCGGACCTTCTTTCAACACTTGTCCGAATTCAGTCCAAAATTTGGCATATTTTTCGGGTTCGTCTTTCTTCAACTTAGAGAGCATTTCGAGTGCTTTTTTCGTCAATGCACTGCGCATTGAATCGACCACTGGATCCTTTTGAAGAATCTCTCGGGAGACGTTCAATGAGATGTCATTGGAGTCAACGATCCCTTTAATGAAGCGCAAGTACAGCGGTAAAAATTGCTCAGCTTCATCCATAATGAAGACGCGTTGTACATAGAGTTTAAGACCGCGAGCGCCATCTCTATTCCAAAGATCATAAGGAGCGCGTCCAGGTACGTATAGCAGGCTGGTATATTCCAGCTTGCCTTCAACCTTGTTGTGACTCCAGTTCAAAGGCGCGTCGAAGTCGTGGGAAATATGTTTATAGAATTCGGTATATTCCTCATCTTTCACTTCGCTGCGAGAGCGAGTCCATAAGGCTTTTGCCGCATTGACTGCCTCGTATTCAATTTCTTTCTTGTCTGAGTCTTTTTCGTCTGGTTCAACATCCTGTTTTTGCATTAGTACAGGAATAGAAATATGGTCTGCATATTTTTTGACGATATTTTGTAAGCGATAATGCTCGGCAAATTCTTTTTCTTCGGGGCGTAAGTGCAGAACGATGCTAGTCCCTCTGTCCAGCTTCTCAGTATTTTCGATACTGTATTCGGCTTCACCCTCAGAGACCCAATGTATGCCTTCTGAAGCGGGTGCTCCTGCCCGTCTGGTCAGCACTTCAACTTTCGACGCAACAATAAAGGATGAATAAAACCCGACACCGAATTGGCCGATAAGTTGTGAGTCTTTTCGTTGATCCCCGGAAAGGCTGCTAAGAAACTGCGCCGTTCCAGATTTGGCGATTGTGCCAAGATTGGCAATGACTTCTTCTCGACTCATTCCTATGCCGTTGTCGGAAATGGTAATGGTCCCAGCTTCTTTGTCGAAGTCTACCTGTACTTTAGGTTCAGAATCATTTTCATAAAGCTCAGGTTTTGATAAAGCTTCGAACCGCAATTTGTCAGCAGCATCAGATGCATTGGAGATGAGTTCACGCAGAAATACTTCCTTGTTGCTGTACAAGGAGTGAATCATCAAGTGAAGGAGTTGTTTGGCTTCAGTCTCAAAACCACGCGTTTCTTTTTTTGTATCAGTTGTCATCAGCACAGCCTCTGAAGTTTTCTGGAAAATAAAAAAGCCCAGCCACCTTTGAGAGTGGCTGGGCTTTTAATGGGGGCATGCGCTCCCAATTTCAAGCAATTAAGAAATTACGATTTATAAAAATCGATCGCATCTTCCTTACGTTGTTTGAGGTTGTCATAACGGCTTTTGCTGGTCTCAATATAGTTCAAGAAGCTTCGGGCAGAATCCTCACCCATATCTTGAGCTTTTCGTGCTGCACTGGTTGCTGCGTCAAAATCATCCAGTTCGACAAGGGCACGGGCCAGAAACAATTGCGCATCACCTGGGTTATCCAGGCCGCCACGCTCCAATGCCTTTTGAATTGCATCAGCTGAACCGCGGTAATCATGCAGCATGTAATAGATGTAACCTAGCTGGTCATAGGAATCGCCGGTCTCACCCATTTCAGCTGCTTTCATAGCTGGCTCAAGGGCCATTTCGTACTCGCTTGCAAGCAGATACATTTGTACCAACTTTTTCAGATTATCTTCGTTCTCTTCGACTACACCGTCTTGGAAGCCTTTTTCGAGAACTTTTGCCCCTTTGTAGGGCGCATCGATACCAGCGAGTGATTGCGAAAGATTCAGGTACTCGGATTCATTGGCCATGTAGCCTTTGGCAAATGTTAGTCCAAGTGTCTCAATGCGTTTCTTGTCGTCATCAAGGTAGCCATAAATAGCCGACAAGTTTCGCCAGTCACTTGCCTCATCAAACAGAGTAACCATCTGCTTAGTGACGCGTTCTGCGCTCGCATAATCTTCAAGCTCTATATACATTAGATTGAGAAGACCAAATACGTTCTTGGCGATTGGCTTGCTAGCTGCTTCCAGCATTTCCATGTGACTGAGCAGGTATGGAATTGCTTCGTTATATTGAGCAAGGTTGTAATGCGAGTTTGCAAGTCCAAGGAAAACATTCTCGTTTTCTTCGACCGAGAGTTCTCTCCACCGATTGAACGCATCAATGGACTCCGCAAAACGCTCTTCGCCGCTGTACAGTTGACCGAGAGCCATCAGTGCACGCTGTCTGACTTCTACTCGCAGGTTTTCGATTGTGAGAATCTTTTCAAAAGTCTGCAATGCCATATCAATATCATCATTATTCAGATAATAGTTGGTATAGAAGTTCAGCAGAGTAGACTTTTCAAAATCGTTCAGACGATCGTAACGCTCATTGAGGTCGTCGAGCTGCACTTTCGCTCGTGCATAATCAGGTTGCTGTGTCTCATCTTCCGGGCTCATCAGTTCCTGAATTTCAGAAATCTGTTTGAAAACCCTTTCAGTCAAAACATCTGATGAACGCGTAGCAGGAGGTTGACGTGGGCCATCGTCGTCGTCAGCTGCTGATGCAGCCAAAGAATACAAAGACGCACTTGTCAGCATACCCGCCATCGCCATAGCGGAAACGATGTCACGAGTTAGACTTTTACGCTTGAATAATTTCATCATCACTGGTCACCTTCCAGTTGATAACGGAAAACGTACTGTACGTTAGGTACAGCAACGCCTTCACCGTTAACTACTTTAGGTTGGAATTTGAACTTTTCGGCAGCTCTGACTGAAGAGCTGTCGAATACCCCAGCCGGTTCACCGTCCACCACGACAACGTCACGCACTCCACCGGTTTCAGTAACGGTAAACTTCACCTGACACCAGCCTTCGATGCCCCGTGATGCAGCACGAGTTGGATAAGTGGGTGTGACGTTAACTAGTGGCAGCATCTCACCATCAGTAATGGAGATGCTGGCGCCACCGATTGACAAATCTGCGTCAAGATTTACCACTGCACGCTGAATATTCAGAGCTGGGCCGTTATCCATGTTCATTTGTCTATCGGGTACGTCTGGAGGAGGAACATCTATGTCCTCGATAGGTTGGGGCTTCTCGATTTCGCGAACGACCTCCATTTCAATCTCTGGCATCGTAGCGTCAACAATCTTGACGATATTCAAATTCTGTTCAAGTTGCTGACCAGTTGCGATGAGCGCCTGCATCAAATAAAACAGAACGAGCGTAATCACCAGCGCTAAAACCATCGAAACAAACCATCTGATTGCGACCATAGTTATGCCTCCGTTGAAATTGAAACGCTTGTGATTTCGGCGTCTCGAGCGGCACGTAATATTGTCATTACATGCTCATTGGTTGCCGCCCTATCGCCTTGTATAACAACAGACGAATTGGGTGATTCTGCCAGACGCAGTTCAAACCTGGCGCGTACAAAGCGAGGATCGACAGGCTCACCGTCAATCCAGATCTCACCTTCTGGGGTTACCGCAATAAGGATAAGGTCCTTGGATTTCGGGTCTGCCGTCGATGCTTCAGGTTTGCTGACCTCAATACCGGCTTCTGTTACGAAAACAGAGGTAACGATAAAGAAGATAAGCAGGATGAACACAACGTCCAGCATCGGGGTAAGGTCGATCTCCCCTGGGCCGTCATCATCTCGTTTCTTCATTAAACCGCTTTTCATTATTGTGCCTTTTCCGTGTTTAATTATTCAGAGCCAAATTGTCTTCCAAAAGTGCCAGTTCGTAATCCATTTTATGCTTGAGCCAATTAGAGGCAAAAATGCCTGACAAGGCTCCGACCATGCCTGCCATGGTCGGAATCGTTGCTTTGGACACTCCACCGGCCATGGATTTTGCATCTCCACCACCGGTAAGTGCCATTACAAAGAAGACCTCGATCATCCCTGTTACAGTTCCCAGCAGACCAAGCAGCGGGCAAATGACAACGAGAGACTCAATAAGTGGCATAGATGATTTCAGGTCGAGCGATATTTGAGAAATCATCATTAAACGGATCTGTCTGGCTCTCCAGGATTTCTTATCGGGTCTGCCATTCCACACCGCCAATGTATTTTTCACATTTTTTGCATGTGTGGAGTGAAGATACCATACCCGTTCAAATACCATCGAAAACTTGACTAACAGAAGCGCGGCAATTACCCAAAGCACGCCGCCTCCTCTGTTCATAAAGGCGTTGATGGCATCGTAAGCATCCATAAGAGCGAAATACATAATGTGAATCCTTTTGAGCTTACACTCTATTAGAAGTTGTCGTGGCTTCGGCTTTTCTTGCAATAATACCGGTCGCCTGCTCTTCCATTATGTGGATGATTCGGTCTGCCTTACTCTTCACCCAGCTGTGCATCAGGATTGCAGGAATCGCTGCGCAGATACCCAGTACTGTAGTCATCAGAGCCATGGAGATACCACCTGCCATGATTGTTGGATCACCAGCACCGTATACAGTGATCTGCTGGAATACCGCGATCATACCGGTCACCGTACCGAGCAGACCCATCAGAGGAGCGATGGTGGAGATAATTTTGATCAGAGTCAGGAATCGTTCAAGAGACGGAGTTTCCTGGAGAATTGCTTCACCCAGTTTCAGTTCCAAAGTTTCCGTATCCACATTTGGATTTGACTCAGCTACCAGCAATACACGACCCAGTGGGTTGTTCTTGTTGGCTTTATCAGACTTCACTTGCGCATTCACTCGTGCCGCTACCAAAGTGAGGACGAAAGATCGGTATAGAGCGATAACAATGGCGATAGCACCGAGGCCGATAATCATGAATCCGATGGTGCCTGAGTTATCACGAACCTGTTCAACAGGTGTAGGGAAGTTAATCAGGTTTGCCATCATGCTACCGCCGAGTGCGCCAGTTGGGTCAATACCGACTTTGTGGATGCCGTCCTGAGAGTTTTGCAGCTCTTGCGCACGCCCAACGACGTCGCCCGAAGGCTGTCGAGGCAGAACCTGAAGATGTCCAATATCACCACTGTAGCTCAGGTAATCGCCATCAGAAATGGCGTTAAACGAACCGATACGAGTGATAGAACGGGACTCTTGATCACCAGATGGCAAGCTTACGACGTCTGTATACGTTACAACGTTACCGGATTCGATCATTTCTTGCTGCATGAAGAACCAGAAGCGCTCGATCTCGTCGATTCGAACCTGCTCTGTATCACTCGCTACACGATT
>JBBSPQ010000003.1:0-16059 GCA_038258585.1 Pseudomonadales bacterium | reverse complement strand
ATTTCCAGATCAGGAGCGATCCGCTGATGATCCGTAACGTGAAACAGGGTAATCGACGAGTCTCCCGCCAGTGCCTTCGCTACTCGCAATCCCAACGAGAGATTCGGGCCGCCGCGCAGCGACAGCAGGACAGGGCCTTCTGCGGGCCGCCAATTTTGGCTGACAAGCACCACATCACAGAGAGCAGTCTTCAAGATTTCATCGGTGAGAAGACCGCCTGTAATCTCTTTCGGGCCTGACCATTGTACGATCAGCAAGTCAATGGCAAGCTCATGAACGTCGTTGACCATACGGCGCATCGGTTGAAAATCGACATAAACGCGCGCTGTTTCTTCCAACGAAATGCGCTGGAAGCTGTCACGCCATTGGCGCGCGGCCAGTGCGCCTTCACTTAACGACTGATTTTCCAGCACGACGACCATACCGCGCAGATGGATTTCTCCGGTTTCCGGTGTGATTCGCTGCGCTAGTGAGTACCAGGCTTCCAACAGAGTATCATCTTGCAGGGCAAGGAGTACCTGATAAGGGCGATGATCCGTCATGCTTCCTCCAGTAAAGGGATTAGCTGCTCTCGGATGATAGTTTCCCAGCGAAAGTTGCGGCGAATGCGACCTCGCAGGCGATAGGTTGCCTTTGACGCGAGTGTGTTCAACACCTGTGTGGCAATCGCTTCTGGATCATCCTGAGTGGGATCGAAGTAGGTGGCATCTTCTCCCGCCGTTCCTCGCAGGGGAGGAATGTCTGCGCAAAAGATTGGCACCCCGGACAGTCCCGCCTCCAGGATTGGAATGCCGAAACCTTCCTGGATGCTGGGGAAGAACAAGGCATCCACGAGACGGTAAAAGTCAGCAATCGTGTCATCATCGAGGTTGAGCGGTTTATCGGAGGACTCACCGAAGGTATAGAGGAAATGAGCCGAGGTCTCTAAGTTCAATTCCTGGCGAAGGCGAAGGAGTTCGCCAAGATAGCCTGGATTGGCTGGATTGTGCGGCCCCGGCGGCCCTGTCACGATCAGGCGAAAATCGAGGCTGGACTGCCGCCGCAGCGCCGCCAGGACACGCAGCGCAAGGCCGATGTTCTTGCGCCGGGTCAAGCGCGCTGGAAGCAGCAGCAGTCCATCAGCATCCAATAGCCCCAACTGCTCGACCAGCCCCGTCGTTGTCGGTGTCCAGCGAAAAAAGGCCGCCGGGTCAATCCCTGGGGTGATCAGCGCAATGCTGTCTGGTGAAATGTTTAAGAGCTGGGCGAGTTCGATGCGCCGCGTTTGTGAAATCGTGACGTAGCGTGTGTTCACCCAGGGCTGGCGCAGCAAGTCCCAGGGATAGCCATCATGCAATTCAGGCAGGTATTGTGGATTTGTCCAGGCGAGATCGCTGCACCAGGCGATCAATCGAAAGCCAGCGCGTGTATGTAACCGCGCCAGCGCTGCCGTCAGGGCGAGATTCTTATTCAGCGAAAGCAGGTTGTGCGCGATACAGACATCACAGTCTGTCAGCGCATCACGAAGGATGCCCTCAATCTGGTTGACAAGGGACTCAAATGCAGGCGAGGCTATCCCTTGATCCAGGCCGTTTTTGACTGCCAACACGTCAGGGTGGATTGATCCCAGTAGCGGGTGAATGATGGTTTCAACACCCGCGTCAAATGGCTCGCCTTGTCCGCTGACAACCCGTACCGAGTACCCCAGTTTTGCCAATCCACGCGCCTGATGCGCGATCATGGATTCGACACCGCCGATGCCAGGTGGGCTGGCATAGTGCAGAAGCGCAATTTTCTGCGGCAATCCACTTCACCTTTCCTTGAATCGCAACACAATGCACAATCTCGATCATTCGACAGCAGGAATACGCCTCAGTAAGAAAAAGCCGAGTCCGCCTGTGATGAGTGAAGCCGCTAAGATACCCAATTTTGCGGTTTCCAGGAGTTGGCTTTCACCAAAGCTTAAAGAAGCAAGAAATAAAGACATGGTAAATCCAATCCCTGCCAGGCAGGCGACGCCAACAAGATGCGCCCAACGCAAGCCTTGTGGGAGGGTGGCGATGCCGCTTCGGATCATGAGCCAAGCAGCACCGAGCAAGCCTATTGGCTTGCCAATCACGAGGCCAACGATGATGCCGATGACCACGCTCGACGTTTGTCCTTCCGGGTTATTCATTGAAAGTGCTACACCTGCATTTGCCAGCGCAAAAATCGGCATGATCAGAAACGAAACCCAGGACTGCAAGCCATGTTCAAGTCTTTGCAGCGGCGATTGTAGTTGTGTGCAGGCATCTTCAAGCTGAGTAACAACACTCTGCTGAGTTTCATCGATCAGCGTGGGGGATGCTTCTGGTTGACTCTCTGCGAAGCGGTCGATGAGCTGGCGCAGTCGCTCCAAAAATGATAACGGATCGATCTGGTTCCGCGCAGGGATCGTCAACGCGATCAATACCCCTGCAATCGTGGCATGGACTCCGGATTGTAAGAACGCTAACCAGACGAAAACACCCAATCCTCAATAGAAGGTCAATGTCCGAACACCCAGCCTGTTGGCAGCCCACATCACTGCAAGAATCGCAAAGCCTAGCGCCAACGCCGTGACATTGATCCCACTGGAATAGAAAATTGCGATGACAACAATCGCAATCAGATCGTCCATAATCGCTACAGCGGTCAGGAAGATTTTCAATGGAAAGGGTACGCGCTTCCCGAGCAAGGCCAGGATACCCAATGAAAATGCAATGTCCGTTGCCATCGGAATACCCCATCCCGCTGCACCTTGACCGCCCGTGTTGAGTACGGCATAGATAATGGCTGGGACAATCGCACCGCCGAGCGCGGCGACAATCGGCAGCAGTGCCGCTCGAAGATTGGAAAGTTCACCGATCAGCACCTCGCGCTTGATCTCAAGGCCAACCGACAAAAAGAAGATTGCCATCAGACCATCATTGACCCAGTGGAGGAGGCTGTATTTGAGTTCAAAACTCCCAATCGCAAAACTCACATCGGTATGCAGGATTTCGTGGTAGTGCTCTGCAAGCGCCGTATTAGCAAGGATCAGAGCGACCACCGTAGCGCCAAGCAAAACCAGGCCGCTCGATGCGGAGTGGTGCATAAACGCCTGTACTGGACGCAGGAGCGCAGCAAGACGAGTTTGACTCCCATGCGTCGGCAGAACCATATCTTGCTTCACAGAATTTCTCCACTCATTACGAACGCAATTTCACTGACCCGACATTATACGGGTAACGGGATGAAAAAAAGCGTTAATTACGTCTAGTGTTCGTATTGACATTTCAGCAGATATTAACACAAGGAGATTGGCAAGCGGCGCTACTCCTTCAAGTATAGTAAAACCAGTTTGGTTCGACTTGTTCGGTATTGACCGAACTTAAAGAACAAGAGTATGCTTTAACGATGGAAAATATGGATAAAAAACTGCGCTTTGTTGAAGAATGCGGCCTGTATTTTGAAGGGGTTGGGCTGACCCGGATCGCAGGACGAATTATTGGCTGGCTTCTCATCTGTGACCCGCCCCACCAACTCCAATCTGATTTGGTTGAGGCTTTGGGAGCCAGCAAGAGTTCGATCAGCGTTGCGTTAAAAGACCTGACGACCCTGTATCTGGTGGAACGTTTTGCCTTGCCCGGTGATCGTCGGACTTTCTATCGCACGTCCAAGGATATGTGGAGTCGGTCATTTCGGGCGCGAATGCATCAGGTCACAGACTTAAAAGCCTTGAGCGAACGCGGTTTAGAAGCGCTTCAGGAAGATACCCCCCAGCGCAAACAACGCCTGGAATTTATGCGCGATATGAATGCCTTTATGGAAGCTGAATTTCCGAAACTACTGGATGCCTGGGACGCGATCAAAAAAGCCAGGGGCTACGACGATTTGTAAGTAACGTTCCATGTGGAAAATTTCCCATACAGGCGTGTCTTAAGAGACCGACCTGTGGGCAATAGGAGGCAGGACATATGACCAAAATTCTGATGATCACGATAGGTTCACGCGGGGATATTCAGCCAATTGTCGCGCTGGGCAAAGGGCTGCAAGCCGCCGGGTATGATGTTGCCTTGCAAACTGCGGAAGCCTATAAGCCGTTCGTTCAGGAGCATGGGCTGCCTTATCTCTACATGAATAATGAATTTATGAAGCTCACCGAATCGAAGGCCGGACAAGCCGCAGCCGAAGGCGGAAACAATTTGAGCTTGATGAAACAGGTAATGCCGATGCTGCGCCAGATGCTTCAGGACGAATGGCAGGCGGCGCAAAACTTTCAGCCTGACGCTATTATCTATCACCCGAAATCACTCGGCGGCTATCATCTCGCGGAAAAGCTCAACCTTCCGTTATTTCTGTCGCTTCCACTGCCCATTTACACGCCCACCAGCGCCTACCCGACACCGATCATGTCAGGAATTCGGCTCGGCGGCAGCTTCAACCGCTTTAGCTACAAACTTATGGGATGGGCTTCTGCGCCTTATACGAGTGTTGTCAATGATTTCCGTGTCAAGACTTTGGGATTGGAAAAACGTGGACGCTTTGCCAGCGAAATCATCAAGCCCAACGGTGAACCCGTTTCGGTGCTGTATGCCTACAGCCCGGATGTCTTGCCTATCCCAGCCGATTATCCACCGCAAGTTCACGTGACGGGTTACTGGTTTCTTGACTGCAGCGATGACTGGCAGCCATCCATAGACCTGTTGCGTTTTCTGGAGGCAGGTGCGCCACCGGTCTATGTTGGTTTTGGCAGCATGTCCGGCACGAAGGCGCAGGAACGTGCGAACATCGTCCTTGCAGCACTGGCGAAATCAGGTCAGCGTGGGCTGTTGGCAAGTGGTTGGGGGGGATTGAAAGCGACCGACCTGCCGACCCATATGTTCATGCTTGAGCAAGCGCCCCATGACTGGTTATTTCCGCGTGTATCCGCTGTCGTACATCATGGCGGCGCGGGTACTACTGCCGCAGGACTCCGTGCAGGCAAGCCAACTGTCATTGTTCCATTTATTGCTGATCAGCCGTTCTGGGGCAAAGTGGTCTATGATCTGGGCGTCGGATCGCAGCCTATCCCCCAAAAGAAACTCACGATTGATGGGCTGTCAGCAGCGATTCGTCGCGTCACCAACGATGCGGAGATGCGTCGCCGCGCCGAGATACTGGGTGAGAAAATCCGTGCGGAAGACGGGATTGGCAATGCGGTAAAAATCATCAACCATGAAATCGGTCACCTGGCAAAGACGACCAAAGCGCCGCAAACCATTTGATAACAGAGCAGATGACAGACAGCTTTGAGATTTCTTTGACAGGTTAAACCTTCCAATGGAATCTTCGAAAGCGAAAACCAGATGAATAGTATAGCGCAGGTCGAAGGGGGAACCGTCGAGTATCGTATCGTGGGTGAAGGAGCTACAATGCTGGTACTGAACGGTGGACATACCAACTGCAACTCCCCTCTTGGGCATGAACAGTTTTTTCTGCGCGAGGGATACCAACTAGTCATTCCCTCACGACCCGGCTATGGAAAGACACCCTCTTCTATGGGCAAATCTGCCGAAGCATTTGCCGACGTGCTCGTAGGCTTCCTCGATGCGCTTCAAGTTGAGAAGGTCATCCTCATCGGCATTTCGGCGTCAGGGCCGACAGCCTTACAACTGGCGGGGCGTCATCCTGAACGGGTGAGTAAACTCATCCTGCAAAATGCCGTCACGGGCGGGATTTTCCCTACACTCGGAATCCGATTGGGCAGCTATGTCGTGTTTAACCCCTGGGTTGAACGATGGACGTGGGCCGCATTTCGTTCCTTTGCAAAAGCCGCACCGTTGACGGCGTTGAAAATCATGATGGGAAGTCTTTCCTCCCTAAATCCTGCTCAGGTGGTCGCTACGATGAGCCAGGAACAGCGGCAAGCGGCAATAGCGTTCTTGCTCGCGTCGCGTTCAGGCTCAGGATTTATGCATGACCTACACCATAGCTGTGGCGATCTCCAACGCATTACAGCGCCCACTTTAGTCATAGTCAGCAAATATGATGGATCGATGGACTCATCGCACGCCAGCTATGCGGCAGACCATATTCCCAACGCAGAACTCTTTGTCTCGCCCGCCGAGAGCCATTTGCTCTGGTTTAGCTCATATAATGCCGCGATAGAAGAGAAAATGCGTGTGTTCTTGCAGACCAGGGCAATCTCAGGATAATCTTTCGTGGATCATCAATCCTAACTACTTTCACGATAGTTATCCTACTGATACGTTTGACTGGTTGGTCAGTAAGGTGTGGACAGAGTGCAAACTCAAGTCATCACTGCGGAAGTCACTGAATCTGTGTGGACGATCCAAGTGTTGGCATCTTATTGTTTTTGTGCTTGATGGGTCAGGTTAGACCCGAATGATGCTGGATAGGACTACTGGGCGTGATTGGGTCTCACGATAGAAGAAGTTCTGCAACATATCACGGATGTTATCATGTGCAACGCCCTTGCCTAGCTTGAATTCCTGCTTGATTTCCTTGCAGGCGGACTGCAGCAAGTCTCCAGCTGCGTTCACAGGCACAAAGCCCCGGCTGATAATTTCTGGCTCACCGACCAGTTTGTTGTTCGCATTGACTCGGATCAGGGCAACAATAAACCCATCTTGAGATAAACGCTGTCGATCCTGCATGATCAGTTCGCTTACTCCTCCGACCAGATGACCATCCACCAGCACATCGGCAGCAGCGACTGGTGTGTCCAGCCATGCTTTCCTACCGTCCGTTGCCCAGGTATCTCCATTGTTCAGAATGAACACGTTTTTGGCTGGGACACCCGTGTTTTCAGCGATGCGGGCATGAAGATGGAGATGTCGTGCTTCACCATGAACGGGGATGAAGTATTTTGGCTTGACCGTCTGCAACATGATCTGCATTTCATCACGGTTGCAATGCCCCGAAACGTGAACCGTTGCCAGACTGCCGTAAATCACGTTGGCACCGCGCACAAACAACTTGTTGAGCATTCGCCCGACTTCTTCTTCGTTTCCGGGAATGGTGCCGCCCGAAATGATGATGGTATCGCCCTGTTTAACCTGAATTTCCCGGTGTTCCCCTTGCGCCATACGATTCAGCGCCGAACGAGGTTCGCCCTGGGAACCTGTGGAGAGAATCAGCAGTTTCTTGTCAGGAATCCTGGCGGTAATATCGACGAGCAAGCCATCAGGGATTTTGAGGTAGCCCAGTTCCCGCGCCAGCGTGATATTTTCTTCCAGGCTGCGTCCTGTAAGCGCAACTTTCCGCCCATGCTTTTTCGCTAGATAAATGATTTCTTGCAGCCGAGCCAGCAGGGAGGCAAACGTTGCAATGATAATACGTCCCTGAGTTGCCTGAGAAAACAACTGATCCAGTTCATCCGCGACCAGTTTCTCAGTCGGCGTGCGCCCCGGTTTATCGGCGTTGGTGCTATCTGCCAATAAGGCAAGGACGACGTTGGGCGTCAGTTCACGCAGTCGAGCTAAGTCGGTGGTCTCGCCACCTGACGGAGTTTCATCGAGTTTATAGTCGCCCGTATGGACAACCGCACCCACTGGGGTATCAATCACCAGACCGACTGCGCCAGGGATCGAGTGAGCGACTGGAAACAGGCTGATCTTAAATGGACCCATTTGAAAACTGTCCATGTTTTGAACGACCTGGAAATTTGCTTGCTGAAGCAGTCGTGCTTCTTCGAGCTGGCGTTTGACCATACCGATGGTCAATGCGGTGCCATAAATGGTGGTTTTCACCTGCCGAAGCAGATAGGGCAGCCCCCCAATATGATCCATATGACCATGCGTGAGCACAATCCCACGCAGGCAGTCCAGATTTTCAACCACATAGTCAAACTGCGGCAAAACCAGATCGATGCCGTACATATCACTTTCGGGAAACATCAGACCGCAATCGACGATGATCATGTTGCGCCCGTATTCAAGAACAGTCATGTTCTTGCCAATTTCCCCTAGTCCACCCAGAGGAATGATTCTTAACTTCTTAGTCATGCGTTTGTTTTACTTTCGGTCGTGCTGATTATGTGTGACCACCTCCCAATAAGCAGCACAAAACCACTGGGAAATGGATGGTTCAATCATTTCCAGCGAATTAACGACTTAGCACAAACAGCGGCGGTGCGATTGATCGCGTCGCCTAACCGACAAAATTGCAAACCATAATTCACTGAGTTTGATGTGAGATAAAAAAGTAATTAAACAATTCGGGGGACTAATTTCCACCATCATACATCAGATGGAGTCATAATTGAACCTTTAATTTTTATATCGGCGTCCAAGAAATTAGCATCCTTATCGTTGAGTGTATCTTTTGAGACACTTTCTGTATGTTGATGGACTGTGAACAGAGTAAGAGCAAAGGAAAACAAAAACAGATGTACCAACGTAAACCACAACAGGAAACTTGAAGGGTGGAAAAACCTTATCTGAGGGAGGTTTCAGGCAGCGTTGCGATAGTGATCGTGCAGGATTCCGCCGAGAACATCGCGACAATGAATGGTGCCACGCCGCGACCGTGAAAGCGGAACTGGCGTTTGCTGAGCAAGTCCTTGATGAGGACGGGAAGTGTTGTAGTAGTGCGTAGATTCCTTCAGCACACGCATGAGATGTCGTTGATTCAGGATGATCAACTGATCAAGGCATTTCTGGCGAACCGTGCGCACCCAGCGTTCGGCAACCGCATTGGCTTTCGGCGCGCGAAAGGGTGTGCGAACAAGTTCAAAGCCTTCAGAGACAAAAACCTGGTCGAAGCTGCCCGCGAATTTACTGTCACGGTCGTGAATGAGGAAGTGCATAGAGGTTTGGCTTTCGTCGCCCAGGTGCCAAACGAGCTGACGGGCTTGTTGCGTAACCCAGGCACGATCCGGATGGGTGGTGCAGCCAGCCAAGTGGACACGACGGGAGCCGAGTTCGATGAAGAAGAGCACATACAGTGTTTCCAGGCGAACGGTTTCGACAGTGGAGAAATCACACGCCAGCAGCTGCTGCCGATAGTGTTTCAAAAAGGTGCGCCATGAACTCCGTCCGCGCTGAGGAGACGGCAGCAAGCCATGGCGGCGCAAGACATTTTGGACGATACTGGGATGGATCTTGAACCCCCAGCTTCAACAATTCTCCCTGGATCTTGTCGTACCCCATACGCGGGTTCTCCCGCGCGATGCGGACAATCAGCGCCTCCACATCGCGCTCCACTCGTGGCCGCCCGCCTCAATGCGGGTGCTGAAACATCCATTTCCGCCGGACGAGTTGGCGGTGCCATTTCAGAAGGGTATCGGGTTGAACCAGCGAGAACGCTTCGCTCAATGCTTCCTGAAACCGCTGCGTTTGTGCCTTCAGACGAGTGGCTCAGGTGACGAGCATCAGCTTTTCGGGACCGGACAAACGAGGCTTGGTTTTGGATTTGTGTTCCAGAATGCGGAGTTGTTGCCGGAGGAGGGCAATCTGGAGATCTTTTTCAGTTGGCGCAATGCGGACTGAGGCGCAAACATCCAAAACGAGTGTGACCAAGCAGAACAACAGATGATAAATCATGCCTTGGAAACTGAAGCCTCAAATGTAGAGAAATGACCTCCATTAAGGATAGCTCTTTTCGCTCTCGGCTTGAAACGAGTTCAGACTCTACAGATTGGGACGTATATAGTTTTTCCACCCTTCAGTATATTCGGCGCTTGTGCAAACGCTACCATGTACGTTACTGTATGAGGGAGAGTTGCTTATGGGTAAGCTGTGGGATTTGTACTGTCCGTTTTCATCTTTGCGTTCGCATTTTGGCTGGGGCTGTACCTGATCGCGCGCGATCCCCAGAAGCGGAGGCTGCGCTACACTGGGTTTGGGCTTATCGCCTATGCGCTGGCGCTGGCAGCCAATGCCGTCGGCGCGTTCACGGCTGACCCGCTCTGGGCAACCCGTCTGGCGCAGTTAAATCGTGGGCTGCTGGTCTTGCCAGCGGTCTTCTGGCTGGCGGCAGCGTACTCGCTGGCCGAGGAGGATCCATTTTATCCTTCTTTCGACATTGCACTTTGGGCGCTAGCTGTCATGATGCTCCTGCTCGGCGTGACGGGCGGTGTGGCTTCCACCCTCGCCAATATGCTCGCTACGGTCTTCTTGGTCGTTGCGCTGGCGTTCGCCTGGCGCGTGGCGCGCGAGCTTCGTTCTCGCAGGCGCGCGGGTGTACTGCTCACGGCAGTGCTGTTCTTCACCCTAACCTTAGGCTTGATCGTCCACCAGTTGAATTGGCTGCCCCGCGATCTGCTGCTCCTCACGGTGGGTTTCGACCTGCCCTTTCTGGGCTTCGCTGTCGCTGCGCTCGATGCGTTGGACGAGGGCGAAGCGCTGTTGCCGGACACCCTCCGTTCCCTCCTTATGTCAACCTTTTCCATATTATTGTTTGGCGGGCTAGTCACCCTCGCCTTCGCCTTTGAAGGCACAGTAACATTTCCTCTCGTCACGCTGCTCTTCGCCGTCGTCGCTGCTGCCATCGTCCTAAATATCTTTGGTGGCGCGCTGCAAAGACTTGCAGATCGACTGACGTTGAGCGGGCAACCCGGGTGGGCGCAGGCACGCGAACAACTCCGCGCCACTGCCGAAGCGCTGCCGCGTCTGAATGCCTCGATTGATCCTCTGACGCTCGATGAAGCCGAGTTTACCCGTCTCACCCGCCGTGCTTTGAGCCATCTTCCCAATTTGCCACGGCTCGCTGCCAGCCCGCTCACGCGCTTGCCAGTCGTTGAGACGCGCTTAAGGGAACGAGGCGCACAAGCCGACACGCTGGACCGCGCCGCTGAACTCAAACGGATACTGACAGAGGGGATTCTCCGGCTAAAGCCCGATGGCAAGAGAGACTTCGGCACGACCAGCGAATGGCGTCATTACAATGCCCTTTACTTTCCCTACGTGGTCGGGCTGCGTCCCTATGATCAGAGCCGCAAAGTCGACGAACTGAACGAGGTAGACCGCGCCGCGCTAAACTGGTTCCGTACAGAGGTGCCAGAGCGCACGCTGCACAATTGGCAGAACGCCGCCGCCAGGCTAATCGCACAGCAGTTAATCGAGTCGAATCAGTTAAGCCTGTAATCGCTTCTCTAGCGACTCCATCGATTTTGAGAGGGGATCTGGCACAACGCCGGCTCTACCTAAACTTCAAAATTCGCGCTTGACATTCCAGTGACTGGAAGGTTTATGCTGACGTCAGACTTTGAGGTGATGCCATGTTTCAAATTGGGGACTTGAGTGAGCGAACTGGCGTTCCAGCCAAGACCATCCGTTTTTACGAGGATATCGGACTGGTCGCGCCCGCGAGTCGCGCCGAGAACGGCTACCGACTCTATGACCAGAACGACGCGGAGCGGTTGCGCTTTATCAAGAGCGCTCGCCCCTGAATTTTACGCTTCAGGAGATTGCCCAAATCCTCGCGTCGGGGGATCGCAATGAACCCCTTGCGGTCACGTGATGAAGCTAATTCAGAGTCATATTGAAGAGATCGAATTACGCATCCGCGAACTTGAGCAGCTCAAACGCGATCTCAGCACGTTGTACGAAGCTGGACAGGGCCTGCCAGAAGATGTTCAGATGCGCTCTTGTGTCTGTAAGCTGATCCAAATCTCCGGCGGAAAGAAAGGAAGCTGACATGCAACCAGACCCGATGAATCAACACGACTGCTGTGGCAATGGAGTTTGCGAAATCTCGATCCATCGAGTCACCTCTACCTCCGGCTTGTGTCCTCAGTGCGGCAGCAAGGGGAAGCGCGTAGATGGCACAACCGTCAAAGCGCTGCTGGCTGTCAGCCTAGTCGAAGTCCGCGACGTACCCTACTGGTTTTGCCGTGATGCCGATTGTCCAGTCGTCTACTTCAGTGATGACGGCGCGCAAGTTTTCATCGTGGATCAGATACGGGAGCGTGTCTACCAGAAAGAACCTCACAGTGAGGATATTTCGGTCTGCTACTGCTTCCACCACACGCCGGGGAGCATTCGCGCCGAACTCATCGCCACGGGCGAAAGCACGGTCATCGAAGCGATTAACGCTGGAATTCAAGCCAGACAGTGCGCCTGCGACCTGCGCAATCCGCAAGGGTCTTGCTGTCTGGGCAATGTGAACACGGTCGTGAAGGCGATCCAGCAAAGCTTAGAGAGTGAAGCATGAATAATCAATTTGATCTGGTTGCAATCGGCGTTGGTATGGCGGGCCAGAGCATCGCGCGGCGCGTGCGCTCGGTGGGCTGGAGGGTGGCAGTGGTCGATTCGCATCCGTATTCAGCTACATAGTGTAAAGCGGTGCAAGGCGGCGCAGAATTCCCGGCCCTTGTCAGTTACAACCGCTTTGTGGAATTGATGGCACAAACGTTAGTTCCCCAACTGAGGTTAAAAAGGATGGTTTAAATCACTGTTGTGCAAGCTCTAGTCAGTTGTTCGCATGTCGAGCTATAGCCCAGATGATCCTCAATCAGTCGGGTCATGACTAGACGTACCCAGCCGCCATCCGCTGAGGTTGGGTCTATCGTATCTGGAAATTCATTTGTGTAAGGCGGATCTGTCCCATCCCGCAGTAATATCACACGATACTCTCGCTCGAATGCTCCCACAAGCGTATAAAACAGGCATGATTTGAGGCTGAAGCCAACGGCGATCAGTGTCTCATTTTTCCAAGAGCGCAAATAGGTGTCCAAATAGGTGTTTACAAAAGCATCCTGCGACCGCTTGGCAATCGTCGGTTCGTCATTGTGCGGTGCAATACAATCTGCCCATATAGGTTGCGCGGGATGTAACACCTGTTCACGCAGCGGCTTGCCCCGTCGCAGTTCATGATATTCTGCCGGACGACTGTTAGGGCCGTCGATTCGCCCCTCATCGTCGATAAATACACCTTTTATTCCAGCCAAACGCGCAGCTTGCAGCATCGGCGCAATACTTGTATAAATGACAATATTATAATCTGCATAGAGTCACCGTTACAATCTACTAAGAGCAAAGCGGTTCTGTCCACAGGCAATTTGAGTGTTACGAATTCAGTCTGATGTTCCCGACAACCTGTAAAACGAACTGGCAACTCAATCTCCATTAAAAACTACCCTTTATAAGGGCGTAGGAACTTTTTAGGTCATCCCTAGCTGATAGTAACATAAGCCAAGTTCGACAGAACCGTGTGGAAGCAGACTTTAACCCGAACTCACGTTTTCTTTAAACTAGCTGACCGGTGAAAATGTTGTCTAACGCAATCAGTCTCTATCAACGATGCCTAAAGCCTACAATTCGATTCTATCCATCATCCTCACCTGGGTAATGAACGAGGTAAGGGTAGAAACAGAATTTGTCAGAAATGTCAGAAATCAGAAATTGGGGTCTTGACTTTGACGCGGCGTCAAAGAGGTAGACTGAAAACATCAGTGAAAAGGCAGCGGTGATACGATGTTCAGAATTGGTGAGTTCTCCAAGATTGCCCAAGTGTCAGGGCGATTGCTGCGCTACTACGATGAACTGGGGCTGCTCAAGCCAGTGCGGATTGACCGGGAAACGGGCTATCGCTTTTACAGTGCCCAGCAGCTACCACAGCTCAACCGCATCCTCGCGCTCAAGGAACTCGGTTTGACGCTGGATCAGATCGCTCGTTTGGTCGAAGGCAGCATCTCTACCGACGAGATTCGCGGGATGCTGATCATGAAGAAAGCCCAAATTGAGCAAACCGTACGCGAAGAACTGATGCGCTTCCGCTATATCGAGTCCCGCATCGAGCAGATTGATCGAGACGGCACATTGCGCGATTACGAGGTTGTTCTGAAGTCGGCCCCGGCGCAGCGCTTCATCGGATTACGAGAAACCTCGATCACTCTACCAGCGTGCCGTGCCTCGGCGCTGGAAATGAATCGCCTGCTCTCTGCGCAGGTCAGCACCAAGGCGCTGGGCAACTTTGTCTTCGTCCTTCAGTCGGAGATGTGGGATGTGGACACCTTCGATGTAGACATTGGCTTCATTCTGAACAGTGACGCGCATGTTGCCCTCACGCTGTCCAATGGGGAGAGCTTGTCTATTCGGGAACTTCCTGCTGTTGAGCTGATGGCAACCACGATGCGGATGGGGTGGGCGGAGTTGGGACATGGCAGCTATGCAGCAATAGGACTCTGGGCAGAAGCCAATGGGTATCGCTTCGCGGGCGCGCCGCGTGAAGTATTCCACCTGATCCCGTCGACCGGTCACGAAGATGAAGCCATTGCCGAAATCCAAATCCCAGTGGAAAGGCTGCCCCTGAACACTTCATTGACCTTATCGTCCGGTTAGAGAAAGGCTGTTCACTTAACATCTTAAATTGCATCTGGCTCGTAAGCGACGTTTTCGTTTCTAAGTTGACTGAAGTTGTTTGGTTCGGGTGGAAAACACTGAGGGGAAGTTATGTTCAAAGAGCGAATACCTATCCAGATGAATGAACTGAGGCACTTATTTGATGAGATGTATCGGGCAAATCATCAGATGTGGACGTGCGTTCAGCAACTCCGCGAAGATCAACTCACGATGGATTTTGGTTATCTGAATGGATCTATCCGCTTCCAATTGGTACAGATGATCTGCAACGAAAATTTGTGGGTGAATTTTCTGTGGCATGGCGAAGTGGAATACTTGCAGGAGATCAACTTCTCAACGCTTGCTCAGATTCGTCTGGAATGGGATGCTCTTGAAGCCGAGATGCGCGACTACTTATCCACACTCACCCCGGCAGATTTGGAGTGTACAGTGGAACTCGATTCCCTTAATTTACCTCAGCATAGCCTCAGTGACATTCTGCTGCGGGTCATCAACCAGGCGACGAAGTATCGTACTCAGATTCTGTCAGGCATCCACCAAATGTGCAGTCCAATGATACCGTAAACCTCATCACGCCCTAACCGATTGATTTTCAACAATCTAAGGAGATTGACTCATGCGGAGACTACAAATCTGCTGCTTTCTATTCGTCTTGTCTATGTTAACTGGAGTACCCACTATGACACAGGCTCAAGAAAAGACTGCTGCCGCACCCGTTGTGTATAATGGGCTAACTTTCCCAGAACTGCCTTACCCTTCGCGTTGGATTGAAGTCAACGGCGTTCGCCTGCATTATATCGAAGGTGGGGATGCAGGGGCCGATCCTATCCTGTTCCTACATGGCATCCCTATCTGGTCGTACATCTGGCGCGATGTTATGCCGATTGTCGAACCCGCTGGACGAGTGATTGCACTCGATTTCGTTGGTTTCGGACGCTCCGATCGCCCAGATATCACTTACGATATAGCGACCCAGGTGAGTTATCTGGAAGGGTTCATTGAAGCACTCGATCTGCACAATGTTACCCTGGTGATTCAAGATTTGGGGTCGGCGGTGGGCTTCGCCTATGCCGCCACGCATGAGGATAACGTCAAAGGCATTGTCTTGATGGAAGCCGCTGTGCCACCCATATTCTCGCTGGATTTTGTGCCGACAGGCGAGCTTGGCGCGTTCATGGCAAATATTCAGGCACTTTTGCAACCTGGAGTTGGTGAAGAGATGCTGCTGAATCAAAATGTCTTTATTGAGCAGTTTCTCCCTTCACAAATTAACCGAACGCTGACCGAAACCGAAATGAACGCCTACCGCGCGCCGTTCCTAACCCCGGCAAGCCGCCGTCCGATTCTGGATAACGGCCCACGTCAGTTCGCCAATCCTGCGACGATGCAGTTGATTGCCAGTTACTCGGAGTGGCTCACGACGACGGATCTTCAGATGCTTCACGTCTATGTCACTCCCGGCCTGCTGAACCCCGCAGCGAGCGTCGAGTGGACACGGACGCATATCCACCATATTGAGCAGCAGAATATGGGAGAAGGCGGACATTTCTTCCAAGAAGACCATCCTACCGAAATTGGCACTGCTATTGTCGATTGGTTGGGACGAGTCATAGCAACCAACTAACCATCATCACATAAACTGATAAACTGCCGGGGTTAGCCTACATCCCGGCTTTTTATTTCATTGCTCAATCATTGGCAGTGTTTGGCAGTGTTTTGCGTAGCTTTGGCAGCGGGAAATCGCTTAGGCTCTCTGTATTAGCAATAATTT
>JBBSPQ010000002.1:0-16231 GCA_038258585.1 Pseudomonadales bacterium | reverse complement strand
CACTCGCTTTCCGTTCAGATCAAGTTCGTCAAGAGCCTCAATAATGCCTGGCGTAGTGGGTGCCGTCCCGAGCATATCCGGCTTGAGGTCCATCTCTCTAAGGGTACGTCCAGGCTTGGGCCCGCGACATATTTTGCAGACCTGAGCAAGCGCCGCTATAAACGCCTCAGTACATGAAGTACGTTCCGCCACCGAGCGCAATCGACGCAAGCCCTCCCCTGTCAAAATAATGAAATAGTCATGCGGTAGGGTAATGAACTCATGGAGCCAACGTTCAACAGGCGCCTGATCAGGAGCATCTAAAATTGTTACTAAGGGCACACGTAACACTTCAGCGCCGCGACGCTTCAATAAATCGGCAAGTACGTCGAGTTGGCGACTTTCCGGCACAGCCACGACATGCCCTGCAAGAGATTGATTTGATTCGTTTTTTTCCTGAACATCTGTCATATCAAGGAACCAGCAAAAAAAGTTGAAAAGACCGGGAAGTGCGCTGAAATTCACAAAGCGTTACTTTATTCCCCGCTGTAATAATTTTGTTACTTTAATTCGCTATTGTGTTACCATACGACCCGCTAGACCAACCAACCAAAGTAACACTTAACAGGAGCTTTAAAAAAATGAGTGAAGTATTCGTAAACGCCCGTGCAGCGCTTATCTCTTTAACTGTAGTAGCAGCCTCAGTCGCAGTCCCTTTGCTGACAATGCTGGCAGTCGCTTAATACGTTTCGGCTTCTAGCCGGCTAATGCAATCCCACTTGGGAATAGCTTATGCAAAGAACTAAAGAAGTAACCGCAACAAACCAAATTGCCCGACATGAGATGGTGACCTCCAAGGTCAATATCTCTTGTCGGACACTTTCTTGATCCCCGCCTACCAAGCCATTACGGCTTCTTGAGCTTTTCCACAAAATTGCAGGGCTTGTGACGACTGTCCAACTGCTCAGCAATAATTCCTTCCCAAGCTGTCTTACACGCCCCTGGCGAACCTGGCATACAAAACACTACCGTTCCATTACTCAGTCCGGCGAATGCGCGTGATTGAATTGTCGAACTACTGATTTCCGCAAATGACAGATGCCTGAACACTTCCCCGAACCCTTCGATCTGCTTGTCCAACAATGGGGTTACTGCTGTAACTGTATTATCACGAAATGTAAATCCTGTGCCTCCAGTGAGCAGCACCGCCTGCACTTTCTCATCCGCAATATGGTTCGACACGATCGCCCTTAACTTGTAGATATCGTCTTTGACGATCTGCTTGTTGACTAGCGTGTGACCTGACGCTGTCAACGCCTCCACAAGATAATTCCCAGACTTGTCGGTCTCTTCCGTACGCGTGTCGGAAACGGTTACCACGGCGATTCTCACAGAAGTTAATTCAGGCTTGTTATCAGCAGCGTTGCTCATTCTTTTTCAGAGACTCCACGAATTGAATTAGAAGAGGTCTGGCGCCTTAACAGTGAAGGCACCACAGCACTCGGGATTTTTCAGGTTGCAGGAAAGACGGTGGAAGGGACGTTCGACAACTCAACCGCCAGTCATATTCATCAGGCGCACGGGTTGCACATGATCTTTCTCATAGAAATAGTGACGCTCTGGTTTCAGGTCCATCGCCGCAACGATGGTCTGTTTCAATAACTTCATGTCGCCTTTGTTGTTTCTGATGACTTCCCGCAGATCGACAGAATGTTCGTTACCCAGACAAAGCAACAAACGCCCTTCGACGGTCACTCGAACCCGGTTACAGTCGGCACAAAAATTATGAGTAACAGGTGAGATGAATCCAATACGGCTGCTGTATCCCGGAATCAAATAATATCGCGAAGGGCCAGCAGTTGACTCTGTACTTGGCACCAAACCATAGCGACTGGAGATGACTTCACGCACCCAGTCATTGCTGCAGACAGTGCTTTCCCGATCATGATCCGAGGCGTTTCCCAACGGCATTTCTTCGATGAAAGCGATGTCCAGATTTCGCTCAACTGCAAACTCAGTTAACGCCAATACTTCGTCATCGTTGTAGCCTTTCATGATGACAGCGTTGAGACGAATGCGTTCAAAACCCTGTGCACGTGCCGCTTCGATTCCGGCGAGTACACTCTCAAGTTTACCGACGCGGGAGATGCGACGAAAACGCTCGGCATCCAGACTATCGATACTGATATTGATTCGATTGACACCAGCTTCCCGCAACGGCGCAGCAAATTTACTGAGCTGCGCACCGTTGGTGGTCAGCAACAACTCTTTCAGTCCATCAAGTTTGCCCAACTTTGTGACCAGGGACATCACATTGTTTCGAACCAATGGCTCGCCACCCGTCAGACGTATCTTGTTAACACCCAACTCGGTGAAAGCCTGAGCGATCATATGAATCTCTTCGAGCGAAAGGACCTGATCCCTTGGCAGGAAAGTCATGTCTTCCGTCATGCAATACACACAACGAAAATCACAACGATCCGTGACTGACAGGCGAATATAGTCCACCCGTCGACCGAATTTGTCGATCAACGCTGTGGGGGTATCGGAACCCTGATTCGCTCTGTCAGTACGGCTGTTCATAATTTTCCTACCTACAGTTATAGATCGAGATAGTGGCGTTCGTATTTCGCCCGTACCTCAGTCTTCAACAATTTACCGGTAGCAGTATGGGGAAGTGAGTCCACGAACACAACATCGTCGGGGATCCACCATTTCGCCACTTTGTCTGCAAGATAAGCAATTATAGCCTCTTTGGTGCATTCTGTACCCTGCTTGGAAACAATCAGCAAAAGCGGGCGCTCATCCCATTTAAGGTGCGCGACTCCGACGACACAGGCCTCGACAACGCCGGGATGCCCCACCGCGTAGTTCTCCAATTCGATAGAACTAATCCATTCGCCGCCAGACTTGATAACGTCCTTACTTCTGTCCACGATCTGCATATAACCCTCAGGGCAAAGAGTGGAAACATCTCCCGTATCAAACCAGCCATCGCGGAAGGCGGAGCGATCGTCATTCTTGTAATAACCACTAGCAACCCAAGGGCCACGTACCATCAATTTGCCAAAGGTCTTACCGTCGTGAGGGAGTACTCTATCTTCTTCGTCCACAATTTTCATTTCGACGCCGAAGACCGGACGGCCTTGTTTGGCCTGTATTCTCGCTCGTTCCTGCTTGCTCGCTGTTTTCAAGAATTGAGTCTGTGCACACAGACTTCCCATCGGGCTCAACTCGGTCATGCCCCAGGCGTGGATCGGGAATACGTCGTAGACATCCTGAAACTTCTCCATCATAGAACTCGGGGCTGCAGAACCGCCAATCACCACGTTTTCGACGCTTTCCAGATTACCTTCGATGGATTCGATGTAGTTGAGCAGGCCTAACCAGACCGTAGGCACGCCAAGCAAGGAAGTTGCCTTCTCACTGTCGATCAATTCGTATAACGAGGCGCCATCCATACCGGCACCCGGAAAAATGATGCTCGAACCCGCGATTGGTGCACAGTACGGAATGCCCCAAGCGCAGACGTGAAACATCGGCACTACCGGCAACACTCGTGACAATGGGCCGAGATTGAGAGCGGACGAGCGGCAGGCCGACATCGCGTGCATGACCGTGGAACGATGGGTATACATGACGCCTTTGGGATTCCCCGTGGTGCCTGAGGTATAACAGAGACAAGCCGCCGTGCGCTCATCAAATTCAGGCCACTCGAAACTGGTGGACTCTTCCGCGATGAGTTCCTCATAACAAATAAGGTTCGAAAGTGAGCTGTCCGGCATATGCGCCGCATCTGTCATCACCACAATGCCTTTCACTGCACCAATCTGATCCTTGATGGCTTCCAGCAGCGGGACAAAGGTGAGGTCAACAAAGATGTATTTGTCCTCAGCGTGATTCACGATGTAGACAATCTGTTCAGCAAAAAGACGGGGATTGATGGTGTGAGTCACTGCCCCCATGCCAGAAACAGCGTAATAAATTTCAAAATGACGGTAGGTGTTCCAAGCTAGCGTTCCAACCCTGTCGCCCTGCTCAACCCCTAACCTCTTCAAGGCGTTAGCAAGCTGCTTGGTGCGACTCAGGGCACTCGCATAATCGTAGCGATGTATCCCCCCTTCTACCTGCCGGGTAACAATCTCACCATCGGTGTTGTATAACGCTGCGTACTCCAGGATATCGGCAATATTCAATTGCTTATCCATCATGATTCCAAACATACCATCCCCCCACTTTCTGTTTTAATTATTGTGCTCCTAGTATCAGGAGCAGTGGCGAGACGCCTTCTGGCGTCGGCCTGAATCGATCAGTCACATTACCCGATCCAGGCCGTTTGAGGCATTGGAATCAGGGTCCGTCTTGAGCTACTTGATCTTGAATAACCAGCTGGATGATAGCGTGACTATTGAGGTGGGCGAAACCCTCACTTTTGACTTGATAATCACCGGCTTGGACATTGGCCGTACCGCTCGAAGAGGCGGTTGCCACAATGTAAACCATCTCGGCAGAACCAACGTTGAAGGGCCCTACCGCGTCGCTGTTATCCAGCGTTACGGTGGTGGGCAAATCGGCAACCGTAATAACTTCCGCCGCCAAAGGCTGGCCACGGCCGTTGAGCTGTAGCGCTGACACGAAAACACGCGTCTCTGGAGGCAAATCCACGTTGGGCGCGAGCGACAGCTCAACATCGATGGTCGGTCCGTCAGCGACGGTATCTCCACTAGCAGAGTTGCTGGCAAGCATTTGCTGCGCGTTCGCGATTCTCTCCCTCAGTAAATCGGAATCAGGGCCAGGAGGTGTCAGCTGCAAAATTCTGCTCCAATAAGTGATTGCGGACTGATAATCGGAGCTGCGTTCCGCATCCATACTCAGAATCTGTAACACCAGAACCTGATTGGGATCAATTCGCTGCACCTGATCGACGATGCCTTGCACTTTGTCCGTCAGCTCCTGATCCGCCAGCATGTATTCCAGGAAGGCATACTGACTCAGGATAACCACTTTATCCTGTGGTTGTTCAACAAGACTGCCGGCACGCTCCAGAGAAATTGACGCCTCGGGGAATTGCCCGAGATTCACCAGATTCTGAGCAAGGAAATACCACGCCCAACCGTTGGTATTGTCTTCCTGAATGATGTCACCGATGGCATAAACCAAATTTTTGGCTTCTTCAGGATCATCGGTGTTACTGGTAGTACGCTCGTAAAGTTGCGCTAGTGCCAATTCTTCTTGATAGCCCCAATGATGATAGAACCAAGCGCTGGAAGGTCCAATTGCCAACACCAATACCAGCGGAATAAGACGGCTGGCTGACCACAGTCCAGCTTTGGCAGACGAATCCGCCCTGTCCACACCTGCGCCTTCCACATCCGTGAGCAGGCTGCGTTCCAATTCCTGTTTGAGGGCGATAAAACTGTCGTCTTCAAGATTGCCGGCCGCCCGCTCAGTCTCAAGCTCAGCCACGCGCTCCTGAAATATCAGCAGATTGGTGTGCTCTCGACGAGCGTGGCTGTCCCCACCACTACGGTGAAGTTTCCACAATGGCAGTAATACAAAAAGAATCGCCAGTAACACCAGCGCCGCAGCAGCAAACCAGAACAAATTATCCCCCTGACATCACCAGAGATAGACTGTTAATCGAATCAATGGGAGTTTCTTACATTTATGATTAGAAGCGAGTCGACGATGCGGTAGCGCTTAATTTTCTACCTTTTTCAGAAGTTTTCGCAAACGTTCCTGCTCCGCTTCATCGAGTGCTGTTTCCGGTTGCACTCGCGAACGGGCACGACGGATGATACCGATAACGAGCCAGCCTCCGAGCAGCAGGAATACTAACGGGCCAAACCACAGCAGAATCGTCTGTATCGTCAAACGCGGCCGGTAGAAAATGAAATTACCGTAACGCTCGAACATGAATTCTTTGATTTCGTCGTCAGTCTTGCCATCGACAATCATCAAATAAATTTCCCGCCGCAAATCTTCTGCGACTCCACCGCCAGAACCAGTCAAGTTGGTGTTCTGACACATGGGGCAACGAAACTCGTTAGAAAGCGTGCGGAAGCGATGTTGCTGTTCGTCGTTAGCAAACTCAAATGTGTCTACTGCCGCACGCGCCGTTAGTGTGACCAGCAACAATATTGCAACAAGAAGAAAGGAAAAAGCGCGACGATGGCCGGCCACTATTGAGCGAGATGCAAATGTCATTAGTTCAGTGATTCCGCTTTAACTGCCGCAATGGCAGGCATGATCTCATCTTGCCACGCCTTGTAATCGATGGCGCCAATGTGCTTGTAACGAATAACACCATTGCCGTCGATTACAAACGTTTCCGGCGCTCCATAGACACCGAGATCGATACCGAGACGACCGCTTTCATCCAACACACTGTATTCGAAGGGGCTGCCGTTATCGGCGAGCCACATCTGCGCGAGATTGGGTTTGTCTCTGTAATTAATGCCAATAATCGGCACGAGGTTGTCTTCGGCGGCTTGCATCAGAATCGGGTTTTCCTGCAGACATGGCAGGCAATAACTGCCCCACACATTCAACAGGAAAGGTTCCTTGGGCAGATCAGCCTTGGACATCAACGTGTCGCCAGATTCAACGGTCGGCAAGGAAAATTCAGGCAGCGGTTTGTTAATCAGCACCGAAGGCAACGTACGAGGATCGAGATACAAACCCCGCCATAGCATCAGAGCGAGAGCCACAAACACCACCACCGGAATAAATAGTTTCAATCTGCTCATAATGATCCCAATCCTTATATCGTCAGCTATTAACCGCCGCAACCTAGTTGGACGCCGGCTGATAGTTTTTAGCAGCGTTTGCAAGATCTACTGCTTTTGTCGCTGCCAGTGTTTTCACCTTCAGTCGACGATAGCGTTTATCAGTTACCGCCACCACGCCACCGAGCGCCATCAGAATCGCACCCAGCCAAACCCAACGGACAAAGGGTTTCACATACATCGTCATCGACCAGGCGCCAGACTCGCGCTCATCACCAAGAGTGATGAAAAGATCGCGCCAGAAACCAGCATCGATAGCCATTTCTGTGGACGGTGTCATGCTCGCCGTGTACAGACGTTTTTCCGGATGCAGGGTACGCATGAACTCGCCGTTTTCTGCGACCTGGAATGTGGCGCGCTCTCCTTGAAAATTGGGGCCGGAAAGATGCTCCGTACCTTCAAAAGCAAAACTGTATTTGCCTAGCTCCATACTCTCGCCAGGACTCAGCAGCACACTTTTCTCAACGCTATAAAAACTGGTCAGTGAGGCACCCAACAAAATAGTGGCAAAACCAAGGTGAGCGATTTGCATGCCGATGTAGCTGACTGCCAGCGACTTAAGACCGACACCAACGGAGCGTTTGTTCGAAATCTTGATGCGAACATCCTGCACAATCCCGAAGATAACCCACAAGCCCAGTGCTGCTGCAATACTGGCACCGAATGAAAATTCCATGGTCACGACGAGTGGCAATATCAGACCCAATGAGACGGCCGCTATTGCAACAATTCCCAGTTGTTTCTTCAAATAAGAGACCGACGTTTTCTTCCAGCGACTGATAGAACCCATCACCAGAAAAACAACTAGAATCATCATCAAAGGTACAAATACGGTATTGAAATACGGAGGGCCAACCGAGATCAATTCGCCGCCGGAAACCGCCTGATACACCATCGGATAAAGTGTGCCGAGCAGAATTGCGGCGCTGGCAACTACCAGAATAATGTTATTAGCCAAAAGGAAGACTTCGCGTGACACGGCTGCAAAACCGAACTCGCTCTTCATTAAAGGCGCTCGGAGCGCAAACAGCACCAACGAACCGCCGATTACAAACCCGAGGAAGCCAAGGATGTAGATGCCGCGAGTTGGATCGCTGGCAAATGCATGCACCGATGTCAGCAAACCCGAGCGCGTAATGAAGGTGCCCAGCAGACTGGCAGCAAACGCCATTATCGCCAGTAACACCGTCCAGCTCTTGAATACACCTCGCTTCTCAGTAACAGCAAGTGAGTGAATCAGTGCCGTACCGAGTAGCCAGTTGATCATGGGGGGGTTCTCAACTGGATCCCACGCCCACCAACCACCCCAGCCTAATTCGTAGTAAGCCCACCAAGAACCCAACGCGATGCCGATAGTCAGGATCGCCCAAGCAGCATTCGCCCAAGGACGTGACCAACGCGCCCACGCCGAGTCAAGACGACCACTGAGCAACGCCGCAATGGCAAAGGAAAAGACAACCGAGAAGCCCACGTAACCCATATAGAGCGATGGCGGGTGAATGATAAAACCAAAATCCTGCAGCGCTGAGTTCAGATCGGCGCCGTCGGCTGGCGACATTGGGAGCACTCGATCGAAAGGGTTGGACGTCATGACCATGAACATGGTGTAGCCTGCGCCGATGATGCCCATCACGCCGAGCACACGGGCCACGAAATCGTCAGGCATAGCCCTGCTGAAGATGCTGACAGCCAACATCCAACCACCTAGCATCCAGGTCCAGAATAGGAATGAACCCTCGTGTCCGCCCCAGACGGCGGTGAATTTGTAGCGCGTTGGCAACATAGAATTAGAATGCTGAGCGACGAAGCTGACCGAGAAATCATCGGTCACGAAGCTGTAAGCGAGAATAGCCAGACTCAACGTCAGGAAGACAAAGACACCGGCAGCAAGAGGACGCGCCAGCCCTATCCATAGACGATTACCAGTACTGGCGCCGATCAGAGGCAAGGTACCGAGTAACGCGCACAGACAAAAAGCCAGAATAAGAGAGAAGTGGCCAAGCTCAGGAATCATTGGAAGGACCTCCGATGCTAGCATCAGCACTCGGCAGCGCACGATCACGCTCTGCTGCGTCCATGGCGGCCTTCACTTCCACCGACATGTAATTTTCATCATGCTTGGCAAGCACTCGGCTCGCCATGAAGACGCCGTTGCTGACCATACCTTCGGCTACAACACCCTGTCCTTCGCGAAACAGATCCGGCAGGATGCCGTCATAGCGCACTTGCAAATCGTTGTTGTAATCGGTGGTGATGAACTCGACATGCAGCGAATCCTGACTGTGCTCCAGAGAGCCCTCTTTCACCATTCCTCCAATGCGGATGCGCTGACCATTGGCCACCTCACCTGCCACGACCTGAGTCGGGGTAAAAAACAGATCGATGCTGTTGCTCAGGGCATACAGCGATAATCCGACGGCAACACTCAAACCGGCGACAATAAAGGCAATAATCGTCAGCTTCTTACGACGATGTGGCTTCATAGACTCTCTCCAGGGGCACCTTGGCTAACCCCGTTTACATTTACACCGCTGGCATTGACTCCAACTGTACTGATCTCATGCACGGGCTTGGTCATCTGCGCATCACGCAAAGCGCGCTGCTTCTGTTCTCGAATAAACTGTCGGCGCTGCAGGCGCGGCAGAAACAAATTAGCAAAGATAAAGACCGCAAACACGCCATATACTGTCCAGACGTGGAAAGCATATTTTCCCATCTGTAGAAACTCGCCGACGCTGGCGAACTGAATCGAATCAAACATGGTTTTCCCCCTGCGCTCTCATCCTTAGACACGCGCCTTTGCGATCAGATCCACAACCCATTGTGATCGACGTTCACGCTGCAATATCTCGTTGCGTGTTGCCAGCACCAGACTTACCACGAAGAAGCAGTACACCGCTCCCATCATAATCAGCAACGGCACCCAGATCTCAGGTCCATTGGCGCCACTCTCATTCAAGGTTAGATCACTGGCGGGCTGATGCAGCGTATTCCACCATTCCACTGAATATTTGATGATGGGAACATTGATGGCGCCGACGATCGACAGGAGTGCGCAGGCTTTGGCCGCCGAATCCGTACTCTCGATGGCGGAACGCAAGGCAATCACCCCTATCAAGAGAAAAAACTGTAACAGCATTGAGGTCAGACGCGCATCCCATACCCACCAAGTACCCCAAGTGGGTTGTCCCCAAACGGCACCGGAAATCAGCGCAAAGGCGGTGAACCAAGCTCCGATAGGCGCCGCGCACTTTGCCACCATATCTGCGAGCTTCATCTTCCACACTAGCGTAATAATCCCCGCTACAGCCATCAACGGAAATACCGCCAGAGAGATGCTCGCCACCGGCACGTGCACATAGAAAATACGATTGGTGAATCCCTGCTGATAATCTTCCGGCACGAACAGCAGAGCCCAGACAATGCCGACAGTGAGCAATACAGTCATTGCCACTACCAGCCAAGGTAGCCATTTGCTGGAAAGCTCATAAAACCACTTGGGCGAACCTAATTTGGAGAACCAAAGCCACATAGAATCTGCTATCCACTATTTAAGCGCCGCTCCGAAGCGTGAGCAGCGTCTGAAAAATCGTACAATTCAACTTATTTCGGGGCCTGAATATAGCACAGTGATCGGCTTTCGCCCCGTTACGTTTTGTAACTGATTAGGGTTTAAATTCAATCAATTGACGCTGATTCGCAGTGCCGCCGCCGATGCCAAAGGCGCCAGACTCAGCGACAACGCCAGCATGGCGCCCAGCAAAGCGTAATGCATGTCCAGAGATAACCCCAGACTCACGTCTGCCACCGCTTTCGCGCCGATTATAAGCACCGGCACCGTCAGGGGTAAAACGATTACGGCCAGAATCAATCCTCTACTGCCAAGCCCTACCGTCAGTGCGACTCCGATAGAACCGAATAAACTTAATACCGGAGTACCCAGCAACAAGGTAAAGACCAGAGTCCAGTACGCATCACTAGGCAAATACAGCATGTAGGCGAGCAGCGGAGAGAGCAGCACAACGGGCAGACCGCTGATTAGCCAATGACTGATATTTTTGGCAAGCACCATGAAATACAAGGGCTGCGGCGACAAAAGCAATTGCTCAAGCGAGCCGTCTTCGTAGTCTGCGCGGTAGAGATTATCGAGTGACAACATGGAAGCCAGCAGCGCCGACACCCACACAATGCCGGCAGATATACGGGTCAACTCGACCGGGTCAGAAGACACACCCAACGGAAACAGAGACACTACAATCAGGAAGAACATGAGCGGATTGAGCAGATCGTTGCGACGCTTGAGAGCGATCAGCAGGTCACGCCGCAAGGTGGCGCGGAAGGCGCTGAAAGTGCTGACCTGAGGGATGCCGGGATTGTCGTTCATCGAAGACTCTTTCACTTATCCAGATTCAACCTGCGCAGCTCGCAGGGAACATTCAACTGATGGTGCGTCGTGACGAGCACCGCCCCGCCCTTACCCACATGCTCAGCCATGAGTGTTTCAAGCACCTTCACGCCGCTCACATCCAGCGTCGTAAAAGGTTCGTCCAGCACCCAAAGCCGCGCAGGGCTGAGCAGCAAACGCGCCAGCGACACCCGCTGCTGTTGTCCGGCGGACATGTTGCGACAAGCAATATCTGCATAACCGGCGAGACCTACCTCCGCCAGCGCCGCGTCAATCCCGGCGTCTGTCACGGGTGCGTGCAATGCAGAGCTCCAGCGCAGATTCTCGCGCGCCGTCAGAATCTTGTTCACGCCAACCCTGTGACCGATATAGAGCAAGGATGCCTGAAAGGTTTCTCTGTCCTCATCAATATCCTGTTCCTGCCAGAATATGTCCCCTTCGTAGCTGGTATTGAGACCGCAGAGAATCCGCAGCAGTGTCGTCTTGCCACTGCCATTACTGCCCTGTACCTGCATCAGGTCACCGGCAAAGACGCTGAAATCCAACCCGCTGAATAGCACCCGCTCATCGCGCTCGCAGAACAGGGCGCTGGCGCGGAGTAGAGGCTTCAGGGAGTTCTCGGATCGAGTTAATGGCTCGGAAAGCATAGTCAGACAATGTTTCGTTGTGGCTAATAAAAGAGGCGGGAGTATAGCACGAGGGGATGCTATGGCGTCTGAGTGGTTCTTTTTGAGCTCCCCGAGTGCGATTGCGTCTGAGCGGCTCTTTCTGATATCCCGGGAGGTTGACCGTCCTCACTGGCGACTGAACCGCGCCGCTCCGCGGTGCCTTCTCTCCGCAAAAAGTCTCGGGTCTTTTTGCTGCGTTCAGCGCTGGTTCTTGAATGTCGCCAGCGGGGACGGTCAACCTCCCTTACTTACGACAGGAACAGTTGCTTTGATCAAAATGGATTCTTAAGAGGGGGGCTAACCATCCAATATGGTAAACAACTTCGCATGCGCAGCGTTTTAAAAGGATCGACCTCTCAAGTGCATTGATCTGTTCACACACACAGAACTAAGGGGGTAGGTGACAGGGTCGGCGTCTGCGGCATCAAAGACCTAGCGCCGAACGCAGCAAAAAGACCCTAAGTTTTTTGCGGAGAGAGGAGACCGCGGAGCGGCGCAGGTCAGCCGCAGAGGCCGACCCTGTCACCCGCCGCCGCTCGAGGGCCTATACAATCAAGCAGCCGAACGCTTAATCCCACTAGCACTTTTGATAGAGGAGGGTTTTTCTGAATTGCTTTTTTTATCGCCAGAAGGAGAGTTCTGACCCATTTTGCTTTTGCTGTGCATCAATGACACTAAAGTTGCTTCACCCTGCGACAAACCACAGGTGCTCATCAACTCGTCTTTGGCGGCACCCATCTGCACTAACTTGTTAGCGTGAGTGATGGCGATATTGCCAACGTCCTTGAACTCCATATCATCCTGGCGACGTTCCGCACTCTGCAACCGACTCTGTGCCTGCTGCAGCTTCTTGCCAAGACCAATTGCGCCACGGGAAACCGCCACTACTTCATTACGAAGAACCCGCATCTCACCCTCGATGCTTGCCTGAACCTGCTGCATGCAGCGCAACGCAATCAATGTTTGCACGTACAGTCCTATAATTAACAGAAATGCAACGACAACACTAAACATGACAACAAGCGACATACGGTCATCCTCGATTTAATTTTGCGAAAGCTCTTCCAGTTCATCCTGACTCAGCAGCTTATCAAACTCCACTAGAATCAGCAGTTCATTATTCTTGTTGCAGACGCCCTGGATAAAACGCCCGGAATCGTCTTTGCCAACATTCGGCGCAGTCTCTATTTCAGACTGACGCAGATAAACCACCTCGGCCACGCTGTCTACCATGATGCCGACGACATACTTGCCGATTTCGATAATCACGATACGCGTGTTATCTCTTGGCTCCTGATCCGAAAGTCCGAATCGACGCCTTGTATTGATAACCGAAATCACTGTGCCACGAATATTGATAATTCCCAGCACGTAATCAGGAGCGCCTGGGACTGCCGCGATGTCGGTGTAACGCAACACCTCTTTTACCGCCATCACATTAACGCCGTAGGTTTCGTTATCCAGATGAAACGTCACCCACTGCAATACCTCTTCCTGCGCTGCCTCTGTATTCTTTCTAACTGGCTCGCCCATTTTCCACCTCTCTCATTCCGCTGATTATCTCAGTGGATTTGCCTTGCGGCAGTTCTGTGTAGGATTCATGTTTGCAATCATTCAAATCAGCTTACGTCGCCGACTCTCGCATTGCGTCAAAAAACAGGCGCGACTGTCACAGCACAATCGATTAATGCATGCTCTGTGCCAGTACGCGCCAAAAGCGTCGTTAAGACGCATTCCCCGCGTTTAAACCTATCTGATCACTTTGCAATCTGCATGCAATCGCATTCATATCCAACAGCGCACACAACTTATCTAGGACGGTTCCAGCCAGCCAAGGCCTGGTCTGTAGACTTGTCCGCCAGCGCACTTCGGCAGGGTTCAGATGCATTGCTTCCGTGGCATTATCTATTCCCAGCCCCCAATCAGTTCCTTCAATCATCAACACAAATTCATAGACTGGTCGCTGACCATCGCTCACCGGCGGAAGTCGCTCGGGCATAATGAGCCTCGCCGTGTCGATGACGCGAATGTTGCGATCATTCCAGCGCAGCAAGCCCATGAACCAGTCTGATTGTCCGAATATCGGCGTCAGATCATCCGTCATGCGTGCAATGCCACCAAGCTCTACCAGTGCCGCCGCCAGTTTCAAACCGGCGACCTGAAACAACAGACACTCGAACGGCGCCTGTGCCCATTGCGGTTTGCCGTTAGCTCCCCTCGGATTTAGTTCGGGGGGTGTTGATTCAGTGACTAGTGCGGTTTCAGTCGCAGTGTCAGATATAGCGATAATTTCTTCGCCAGCAGGCTGGCTAATAGAGGGAGCCGTTGCCAAGTCCGCGCAAATTTCTTCGCGCACCGAGGGCGCTGTCTCTGTACCCTTGCGGGCATAAATAGGAGCCCGCCTGCCGGCGAGCAGATCCGATTCAACCTTGGTCTCTTCAAGAACCGGCGCACTGTCCGTCTTAACAACCGGCGTCTTCACAACCGGTGTTTCAACAACAGTCTCAACAACCGTCTCAGTTACTGCCCGCAGCATAAAATCCAGATAGTCCTGCACCACCACATCTGGGGGAGTGAGAACGGCGCTGAGACTGTTGTTTTCCTGAGCCTTCATCTGTCCCTCAACTCGTCGGGGTGGCAAGGTAATCGCCAGCCAAGAGGTTCTTCAATAACAAGGCATAGGCACGAACGCCTCGGCTGTTGGGATCCAGTGATGATGGCGTGATACCGCGCGAGCTCGCATCACGCAAGCGGGTGTCAACCGGCGCGACTGATCTCCAGATTTCCTCCGGATAAGTGCCACGCAATCGGCGCAGACTCAATACGCCCGCCTGCGTCCTACGATCAAACAAGGTCGGAATGAGTACGTGACGCAATGCCTTTTGGCGGGAACGCGTGACCATACTCAGCGTATGCAGCATGCGCTCCAGCCCTTTAATGGCGAGAAATTCTGTTTGCACCGGGATCAAAATCAACTCACAGGCTGCCAGTGCATTAATCAGAAGGACACCCAGTGTGGGTGGGCTGTCAATCAACACGTAATCGTAATCTTCCCAGAGCAGGGCCAGGCTTCGTGAGACCGCCAGCCCCATGCCTTCCTGAGTAGTCACTCTGCGCTCAAGCGTCGCCAGAGAAGTAGTGGCGGGAAGTAATTTCAAATTGTCCTGGCCTGTCGCTTGAATTGTTTGCTGCAGCCCGTCATAGCTCACAGCAGATTGTGTTTGAAAGAGATCAAAGCTGCTGTGCTGTAACGCTTCCGGATTATGACCAAAATAGGTAGTCAGCGATCCCTGCGGATCGAGATCAAGCAACAGAACGCGCGCGCCAGAGTCAGCAAGCAAACCACCTAGCGCGACCGTGGTGGTCGTCTTGCCCACGCCGCCCTTCTGATTCGCTACTGCCCAAATATGCATCGCTGCCGGTTCCTGCGTCTTTCGTTAATGTGCGTCTAAAGGTAAGAGTGAAGGTTGTGCCATTCACACGCGGAAATCTCGCTAACATGTTCTTGCAATCAGCAGCGAAGTTCTTCGATAAGTCGTTGCGTCAATCGCTCCAGACTCAGCTCTTCGTCCGCCAGACCTGCTTTCGACACCGCCATAGGCATGCCGTAGATCACGCAACTCGCTTCATCCTGCACCCAGATTTTGGCACCATCGGAGCGCAACATGCGCGCACCTTCACGACCGTCACTGCCCATCCCAGTCAATACCATCCCAAGCACGCGCGACCCAAACTCATTGGCCGCTGATCCGAACGTAACATCCAGAGATGGCTTGTAATGCAAACGTTCGTCCCCTGGAATCACCCGTATCATTCCCTGCCCTCGCGAGTCCACCAGCATCTGTTTTCCGCCGGGAGCCAGATACGCATTGCCTGCTTGCAGGCGCGTACCGTCCACAGCCTCGGAGACTGATATCTGACAAAGTCTGTTGAGTCGTTCCGCAAAAGCGCGAGTAAACGTTGCCGGCATATGTTGTACCAACAAAATTGGCACGGGAAATCTGGCTGGCAATTGCACCAACAACTGTTGCAATGCCATGGGACCGCCTGTAGATGCGCCGATGACAACAAGTCCTATTCGCTTTCCACTGCTTCGTGTCGCTGACGGAGGCGGCGGCACCGCAACAGGGACCGGCGTCACTGGACGAATCGGCACTCTGCCACGCGGCCTACTGCGCGCTACATGCATAATGCGATCATGCAGTACTTTTTGAGTCTCTTCAGAGTTCCGGGAAATCTCTTCAAAATTCTTTGGTAGATAATCCACCGCACCAGCTTCCAGGGCATCCAGTGTCACTCGCGCGCCTTCATAGGTCAGCGACGAAAACATCAACACCGGAATTCCTTGAGCGCGAGTAATTTCGCGAACCGCCGTGATCCCATCCATGACT
>JBBSPQ010000001.1:0-16754 GCA_038258585.1 Pseudomonadales bacterium | reverse complement strand
ATGCTCATCGTCGATAGCGACTCGCTGCCGCCTGCTGCTTAGGGCGTCGGCGGCTGATCGCCACCGTGATCGCTCTGTCTGAATGGCTTGCGTTGTGGTTCAATGATCTGCGAGGATGTTGGCGGTACCGTCCCATCTCCTGTGTGATTTTGTGCCAGGATGCCGATCGCGTTGGCTTTGCATGGATATCGGTCATAATAACGTCTACCGTTACTAATATGCCACCAATGCTGTAGATAATGAGGCCGCCTATCACACTGCCGATGATGAGAAAAAAGCCTAAATTACCGGCATGGGCAAAATAGTCGCTTGGTGCCGTTGCTAGCAAAGCAATTCCCGCTATAGTGCCGACTACAAAGACCGTCACTCCAACCAACCACAGAATTCCCCCACAGCGCCTCATAATACGTCCTTTTTAACAGGATTGTAGCATTATACTATATCTTTTCTAATAGAATTGTAGTAGCACCATCCTTAAATCACCTGGGCGACGATCTTCGTATTGCCGCCCCACGCTTTCACGGTGCGCTTGATAACGCGCAGGGGCGCGGCCGGGCGCATTTGCGAATGCTCGACCTGAAATCTGTCAAATTCGTTTTCCAGCAACTTCTGAAGAATCGCTATTGTCGAGAAGGGTCATTGCCTTTAATATGTCTTCATGGATTGCAGTAGGGGAGGTGCAGCGGCGAACAACTGCGGATGACAGATAGCGCATGGACTTTTCACACGGCGAACAGCGCCGTTGCGTGAAAAGTTGACGAGGTGGCGGTTTCTCACTTCATTGTGAGACTAAGCGTTCGTTGCAGCTAGAACGGCGCGAAAATCGAAAGATCAGCGGATGCCGCCGGGGCGCAGTTCACCGTCCCCGTCTGTCCCCCTCCGTACGACGAAAACGCCCCACGAAAGCGCCGGGTGATCGGCTGACAAGTGGTGAGTATGTGAAACGCGATACCGCGTTGCGCAAGCAGTGGCGGTTTCGGCATGGCGTTTGCGTCTGCGCAGTGCAGCGACGTGCGTCTTGCGTCCTTTCTTGATACGGAGGAGTCACCCTTGTGCGGCATTGTCGGCTATATTGGTTTTCGTAATGCCACCCCGTTAATTATCGACGGCTTGCAGCATTTGGAATATCGCGGTTACGACTCAGCAGGAATCGCCATTGTGCACGAGGGAGCCATCACCCTGCGCCGTGATGTGGGCAAGCTGAGTAACCTGCGCGCCAAACTGGAACGCGATCCCATTAGCGGGCAAATCGGAGTTGGTCACACCCGTTGGGCGACACACGGCGCGCCCACCGAACATAATGCCCACCCCCACATCAGTATGAACGGTGATTATGTCGTCGTCCACAACGGCATCGTCGAAAATTACCTGGAACTACGCGAGCAGCTCACCTCAGAAGGCGTCGTCTTCAATTCAGACACGGATACGGAAGTGATCGTGCAGTTGGTCGCGCGCTTCGCCGAAACGCAAGCTGACATCACCGAGGCGACTCGCCTCGCGGTCGCTTGCTTGAAAGGCGCGCACGCCATTGTCGTTATGAGTAAGTGTCAGCCGGATCGGCTGGTGGCGGTGCGGATTGGCAACGCGGGGGGCGTAGCGGTCGGCCTCGGTGAGCATGAGAATTTCATCGCCTCGGACATTCCAGCGATCCTAGAGCAAACCCGGCGTATGATTTTTCTCGAAAGCAGACAGATGGCGACCGTGACTGCCGAGTCCGTGAGTATCCAGACGCTCACTGCCGAAGCGGTGACGCCGCAGATTCACCAAATCACCTGGGATCCGGTCAGCGCAGCCAAAGGCGAGTACAGTCACTTCATGCAGAAGGAGATTTTCGAGCAGGGACGCAGCCTGACGGATACGATTCGCGGGCGCGTCGATTTCGAGCGCGAAGAAATTCTGATCCCCGAACTCAACCTGACGCCCGATCAAGCCAAAGCCATTCAGCGTCTGGTGATTGTCGCCTGCGGCACGAGCTATTACAGTGGCCTTGTCGGCAAGTTCTACATCGAGCAGTTAGCCCGGCTGCATGTCGAGGTCGATTATGGCAGTGAGTATCGCTATCGCGATCCGATTATCGACGAGCGAAGTGCTGTCCTCGCCATCACCCAAAGCGGTGAAACAGTCGATACGCTGGCAGCAATGGAAGAGGCGCGCGAAAAAGGCGCAGCAGTATGGAGTATCGTTAACGCGATAGGCAGTCAGGCCATGCGTATCAGCGATGGCTATATCACCATGAACGCTGGGCCGGAAATCGGCGTCGCCTCGACCAAGGCCTTTACTGCCAGCATCGCCGACCAGTATCTGCTGGCGCTCTATCTCGGTCAGTTGCGCGGCACCCTCAGCGAAACCGACCGCCGCCGTTATGTGCAGGATGTTGCGCGCCTGCCCGATCTGGTGGGTCAGGTGCTCGATCAGCATGACGCGGTCGAAACGCTGGCAAAATCGATTGCACAATATACGAATTTCCTCTATCTGGGACGTGGCATCCACTATCCAATTGCGCTGGAGGGCGCGCTCAAGCTCAAGGAAATCAGCTACATTCATGCTGAAGGCTATCCGGCGGGCGAGATGAAGCACGGCCCGATTGCGCTGATTGACGAGCAGATGCCTGTCCTGGCGATTGCACTCAAGGGCGCACTCTATGACAAGATGATCAGCCAGATCGAGCAGGCCAAAGCCCGCAAAGCCGTCGTTATCGCCCTCGCGACCGAGGGGGATCGCTTCATCGCGACCAAAGCCGATAAAGTGCTGTATATCCCGGATGCGCCGCCGCTGCTGACGCCAATTCTCGCGGTGATCCCGCTGCAACTGCTGGCCTATCATGTTGCAGTGCTACGCGGTGCGGACGTGGATCAGCCGCGCAACCTTGCTAAAAGTGTAACTGTCGAATAAGCGAGGAGAAAACGGTCAGCGCAGCGACTTGGTAACCGACCGTAGCGTCACTGACAATCGTTCCCTTGCGAGGATCAACATTAATCGTTGACTGAGCTTTATCCATTCTAATAAGGGGTAAAGCTCATCACTTCTTTAGGCCAGATCGTGGAGGCGGTCATTAGTTCTACGGGTATTTTTTCCGGTTCTGCTGCGTGTTTCATCAGTGATACAATAATTCCAATTAGCTTTGGATTGGTGGAGAGGAAAGGCTTTACCTATGACGGATGCGCCGATCACCGAAATCATTCCCATTTATACCGACGACAGCGGCAGAATGCGCGTTAGCGGCACACGGGTGCTGCTCGACTTAATTGTTGATGCTTATCATCGTGGCGAAACTCCTGAACATATCGTGCAAATGTACACCACAGTCACACTGGATCAAGTGTATCTCGCCCTTGGCTACTATCTACGCCACCGCGAAGTTGTCGATGATTACATCCGCCACATGGAGGAGGAAGCTGAACGTCTGCAGCGTGAATGGGAAGCTGAGTATCCTCCCAAAATCACACGAGCCGAATTGCTCGCCCGCCTGCAATCCAAACAAGACTCGGCGGAATGAACTTTCTCGCGGATGAGAACTTCAACAATGACATTTTACGGGGTGTTTGGCGTCGTATTCCTCATGCGAACTTTATCCGCGTGCAGGATACCGAAATCGCTGGAGCAGATGATCCGCGCGTGCTCGAATTCGCCGCCGAGCGGGGCTATATCCTGCTGACTCATGATGTCAATCCCATGCGCGGTTACTTCTATGACCGCATGAAAGCGGAAAAAGCCATCCCAGGCGTATTTCTGGTACACAAGCAAAAACCCATTGGTGAGGTGATCGACGCCCTCGAACTCATCATTCTCGCCAGCGATGAGGCCGACTGGATGGGACTTCTCGAATACATTCCTCTCCGTTAGTCCTTCAGAATCTCTGACAATTTCCGCTTTCTGGTGAGTTTCACCATAGATGCCCCCACACTCAAATGGTTAAGCATTTAAGATTTTGTATCCCTTAGAATCTGTCCCATCTACAGTGATAAAATTACCGGATTCAACCTTCTGAGCGATGGAGTCTGAGTGGACAGCATGAGCGAACGCATTGATAAAACCCACCTGATCGACCGAGTTGCTCAACGCCTGTCGAAATCACCTGTCGAAATTGAGCCGGTCGCCGATGCGCTGCTCGAAGAAATCTACGAAGCCCTGAAACGTGAGGAAAGCGTCTCATTGCGTAATTTCGGCACCTTTTATATCGATGTGCGTCACACGGGTACAGTGTTCAAATTCAATCCGGCTCAGCGTCTTAGAGCGCTGTTCGGCTGGTCGTCGACCTATAAAGGCGAGTTGTGAAGGCCTAGATCGACCAGCAACCCGTCTGGTTGTTAGGCATCGCGTGTGTGGGCAGTGTTCGTTTACGGACTCCAGCGGTCAGCAGTAAAATGATACCAACGCTGATGAACAGGTTCTTGGGTGATGCTTGACCACGACGAGGAACGTGACGAACGCATTTACAACAAAGCCATTGTCGATGCTTATGGTCCTGAAGAACAAGCTTTGGGCTGGTACTATTACCTTGAGGAGCGGCTTGCCTTTCCGTTCAAGGCGCGCTGCATCTCGTCACGCAAGACATCGCCCTTGAAAGTCGGCGAGGTCGTTGAGGTGTTGAAAATGGCGGGCGAGGAGGATTGTACAAGCGACATGGTTGTCATCATCCGCTTTGGAGGCCGCACGCTGGGCGTGCCATTAGCGCAGCTTGAGCCGACAGCGGGCGATCCATCGATGATTGAGGCGATTGGGGACTGGCACTACTGGGTCGGCAGAGGACACACATTCTGATGCCGGGTGATTTCGTACACAATTATCCTAACGTCAATCGTTTCGCCTTCGAGCGAGGCTGGATCGAAGTTGGCGCTGACGAGTACAGCCACTCACTAATCCGTGCTCTCGACCTCGGCGGTCTGGTTTGGGAAGGAAAAGAGGGGTATGAGTCGTTGGACGAAGCCCTGGCTCATCTGCAGCAAGGGTTAGCCCAGTGGATGAAAGAAGTGGCAGTTGATGAGTGACAACAATGTACCGGAGAAAATACAGGAGATCTACGACGAAATCGTCGTGCTCACGGATGAAGTTTGTGCCAAGCATTTGAGCCAGGAGTATGCTGACTTAAGCCGCAAGCTGGAAGCCACCCTCAGCCGCAAGCGCCCTTCACCGCTGGTCAGTGGTCGAGCAAAAACCTGGGCACCCGTATATTCCCGATGACAGGGATCACTGACAGGGATTTGCATCTTGTCCCCGCCCGCAAGATTTAATGGATAAGAAAGATGCCGAGAACCTCAGCAGCGAAGGTATTCTCGAAATGGACGATTCCTGCCAGATCGACTATCGACTGGTGTTGCTCATAGCGAGGGCGAAACCCAAGTAGAAAGGTCAGGCATGAGTGAATATCAATATTACGAGTTCCAGGCACTAGACTACCCACTCACACACGAAGCCCAAGCCGAAATGCATCGCCTGTCATCGCGAGTGAACCTGACTGCGACCAGTGCCAGTTTCGTCTACAATTACGGCGATTTTCGGGGCGATCCGTACCGCGTACTTGCCGAACACTTCGACGCGATGCTCTACATCACCAATTGGGGCACGCGCCAGTTGATGTTTCGCTTCCCCACTCAGGCTATCCCCGATGATGTGATGAAAGCTTATCAGTATGCCGATAACCTGGAATGGTCGACTGAGGGCGAATCCATCATTCTGAACATCGAATTCCGCCGAGAAGAACCGGATGACGAATGGATCGAGGAAGCCGGGTTGCTCGCAGGGATGGTTCAGGTGCGCGATGATCTCCTGCGGAGGGACTATCGCGCGCTGTATTTAGCCTGGTTGATGATCGCCAGCTACCAGCTTGATTTTCTGGAAGACGCTGAAGCTCTGACCGAGCCACCGGTTCCGCCCAATCTGCAAGCCTTATCGCCGGCGCTGCGCAATTTCATCGACTTTTTCGCAATTGATGCCGATTTAGTGGCGGCGGCGGCTCAGACCAGCCCGAAAGCTGGAAAGAGTAGCGCCAGGCTCAGCGCTTATCTCGACCAATTGCCAGAGGTCGAACAGCGCAGCTTCCTGGAACGGCTGCTCAAGGGCGAACCGCATCTGGACATCGCTTTGGCAAAGCGCTTGCACGAGCTATCCGGCGCAGGGAAGGCGGCACTGGCAGCCGGTGAACGCCGCACCGCACGCCAACTGGTCACAGTCGCGCAGGCGGTCAGGCAGCAGCGGCTGGATACCGAACGGCGACAGGCAGAAATCGTCCGCTTAAAAAAGCTGGAAAAGATTGCTCAGCAGCAAGACCAATTGTGGGGACGGATTCCAGTGTTGATAGCTCAGAAACAAGCGAACACCTATGAGGAGGCGGTCAGCATTTTGAAGGATTTGCACGATCTGGCTGCCCATCAGCAACGCCTGCCTGAGTTTCAGGAAAAGCTGGCAGCCCTTCGCAGCCAGTATCCCACCTTGCAGGGCTTGCACCGGCGTTTGAAGGAAGCGCGATTGATCTAAACGCGAGTTGTTCGTTGGGATAGCATCTGCAAAAACGCTTCATTTCCCTCTGAAAAACTGGAGCAAACGGTCGGCCTCATCCCGATCCATGCGTTCGGTATCGCGCAGAAACCGGACGAAGCGCTTGAAACTGACGAAATTAAAATTTCCTTTTTGCTGTACTTGATAAGATTCAATCTCTCGCTGAGTCAGGTCGAGCAGAAGTCTCGGCGGGGCCTGTTGGTTCAGAAATTCGTCGGCGAAAGCCGTTAAATTGCCCATGTGTTCTTGAATCATCTTCGGGCTTAAGCCAGATATGCCGAGCGCTTTCTGAAAAGCCGTCAGCACTTTCCGGTTGCTCACGTCAACCCGCGCCAGACCGCTGGCCTCGTCACCGGGCGGCAGCCGGGTGATAATCCCCCCACGTTCCTGAATGTTGCGGTAGGTATCTTTGAGACTGCGGCGATAACCACCGCCGAAGACAATCGGATAGGATGACAGCAGACTGTCGTAGATGATCCGATCCTCAAACGGGATCAAGACCGCCTGTACATAGATCGGCAGGTAAGGCCCGATGGTTTCCTCAATCGAGCTGGTCAAGCCGAGGACGCCATAGCCGCGCAGCGGCAAAACGACTTCGGGCGCTACCTGAGCCTCATGCCAGGCCTGAGGGAAGGAGGGAACCAGATTCCGCTGCTGGTTGACGTAATGCAGGAGTGGAAACCAGAGATGATAAAACCGTTCGACTTCAGGCTTTGTCAGATGCATTTTTTTGCTGCCTCAGATACCGAGTTGCGTCAGATTGCGCATAAATTTGCTTGCGATTCTACCGCACAAATCCCTACTGCATGGCGTTTTCGCTATAATTCGGAAAGAAGCTGGTTCAAATTCCAGGATGAGTGCGAACAACCAGCGAAAGTTGGTTTGGCTACCGGCCCGCAGCAGAAGGTCATCGACTGGAATTTGAGTAGAGGGACAAATACGATGGCGAAAAAAACACCTGGACGCTGGGTTTACAGCCCGAAATCCCCGCCAAAACCTCAAGTGCCGGAAGCGGTTAAGAAGATGGTGCAGGCGAAGGGCGACGCATTGGTTGAAACCAGGCTGAAACCTCGTCATATTCAGTCCTCGCCCGATGATGCTCAGTTCAGTTATATTGTCGATCTGTACAACCAGTGGTATCGGAGCTTTTTCTACTTTTGCGCTAAATACCGCTGCCCGGCCTCGAATTGCATTTCGGAGTTTTTCGAAGTGCGCTATACCCGGTTGGAATACACTGCTGAAGATAGGTATGCGCTGGCTTACATGCGCCATACGGGAAAATGGCAGCAAGTTTATTCAGATCTATCGTTAGAAGAGTGCCTCTCGGTCATTAATAACGAGCAAATCTTCTGGCCGTAACTTATTCGTTAAAAGTCCTGCTTCCGTATTGGTACGATGTGAAGCAGTGGACGCGGGGGGTTGTTTTACACACTCTGGTCATCAGCGGTAAAACGATACAGATGTCGAGGAACAGTTTGTGTGTGATGGTTGGCCACTGAATGATCCGAAGAGAATGTCAAGAAGTCTGTGTAAATGACCCCAGGGCGTCAAAACGATAAGCGATCCTCGTAACGAATGGCGAGCTGGTTCAGGATCAGCGGCCAGTTAAAAATGGGTCCCGTCCACTTGCGCAGGATGTCCTGGGTGACCAGGAAGAGCAGCTTGCGAGCGGCCTCCTCGGTCGCGAAAACGGCACGAACTGCTTGATGATCAGGATCAGCTTTGCGAAAGAGCGCATAGAGAAAACTGCTATCCACAAGCACCTTAGGCAGAGCCATGATCGTCCTTTAGAGTGCGCCAACTGCTGTCGCCAGTTTCGCGGCGAAGAATATCGTCGGCATCCCGTGCATCAAACGGTTGCTCGAACGGCAGCTCGGCGGCATCAATCAGCTTGAGCAGCTTCAAGGCGGGTGTTTCTTCTTGGGCTGTCTTGCTGTTGTGTTCCTGTTCGAGTAGTTCAAGCAGAATCGCGTCAAGCGTTTCGCCGCCCTGTTCAACCCGCTCCATCAACCTTCGGTACACGCGCTCATCATGTACAGTGAGTGTAAACATGGTACGCATCCCTTCATCCACTTCCGTTTACTGTAATCTCTTTCTCAAATCACACCCCTATTTTACCGCTATTGCCGACAATGCCGGAAGACTGGTTTCAATTCTTATGACGACTTACTTCAAATCTGCCACACGCGTATCTAATGCAGTCCAACCTGTTGTGCGATTTCGCGCAAGTTGAAGCCCTCGTCACGCAGTCGCAAGATGCAGTCTTTCAGTTCGCGTTTGTGGATATGTCTGGAAGTTGAGACGACATAAGCTGATTCGAGGACGGCAAAGCGCCGCTTCTGACTAGAAAACGGAGTGTAGTCCCTCAAAAATGGTTAATTTACCGGTCTACGTTGGTAAAATTACCGATGTCAACCTGCTGTGCGATGGAGTCTGAGTGAACAGCATGAGCGAATGCATCGATAAAACTTACCCGATCGACCATGTAGCCCAACACCGTCGATATTGGCCGGATGCCGCGCCCGATCCAGGAAAAGCCTATCGCAAAGGCATCGCCCCCTATATCCCGGATGACAGCGATGAATGAACAGAGTGACTCCCTTTGAGGTTGTAGACATGAATGATTATAGATTGACCGTACCAGAAGAAGTTTGCGCTTATTTACCTCCATCTTACATACTTTGCGTAAAGTATGTAAGCTAAGGTATTGCCTCCTGTTGGAGTATAACCATGCAGGTTACTGTCTCAAGAACGGATCTCGCCCGCAATACCCGTGAAATAGTCGATCAGGTTCGCAAAGGTCACACCATCTTCGTGCAGAGCTACGGTGAAGATCAAATTGTGCTTCTGGATCTCTTTGACTACAAGATACTCAAGGCACTGGTGGATTATGCCCTGCGAGAGACCAACGCTTTGCAGGTCGGCGATGTCAATGAGGTGATGCGTCTCTATCTCGATGAACAGATTAGCTTGGCGAAAGCGTCTGAGATGGTGGGACTGTCGCGCTATGAACTTATGGAACACTTTGAGCGCTTGGGGATTCCGCTTCGCCTGGGACCAGAGACGCTTGAAGATGCTCTGGAAGAGATGGCTTCCGCGCGATACGCTGGAACAGAAGCAGAATGACCGAAGCGGTCGTCGATAACACGCTGCTCAGCAATTTCGCTCACATCCAGCAGCCCAAATTGCTGGCAACCGCATTCGATCAGCCGGTCACAGTACCCGCAGTGATGGATGAATTAGAAGTTGGTGTACAAATTGCACGCATCCCTTCTGTGGATTGGAGTTGGCTGCCAGTCATTGAACTCAATGCTGACGAGCGTAAGATGGCTGAACGTCTGAATCAAACCCTGGGACGAGGCGAAGCGGAGTGTATTGCTCTGGCAAAATCCCGACAGTAAAGACTGGATTGCCAATAGCAGACGTATTGGGCCGAAGGATGCATGAAAGCGGAATGGTCCCAGATCAGGGTGTACCCGATACTACAGTGGCAAGAAATCTGTCCGATTTTCCCATTCATTGGCTTCACTTGCCTCGAGAATTGTCAGCAAGTCATCAATAACTTTAGCGACTGGCAGCGTATCCCGAACAAAAATCATACCGGCCATTGGCAAATTCTGGGTGAGACGATCATGGGCATGTTTCCTCATCGTATCCAAATCATGGGTGAGTAAGATACTTCTTTCTCGAGCGGCCCATTCCAGAACCGCTGGATCATCTGTACCCGACCGATAGCTCTATATCCTGCACATGGATCATATCTACATCTGGCTTTCGGGTACGCAGCCCGCGCGCAATCTTGCCGTTGAAATTCTCATCAAGCAGGAAACGCATCATTGACGATCTTTTTGCTGCTCTTGATAAGCTCGCAGGCGCGTGCGCAAGGCGCGCGCTTCGGGAGTCAAATTCGCTTCCATATCCCGCAGAATCTGCTCTGCTTGTTCGTCGCTTTGGCGCACATAAGCATCGATTAGTTCTCGATTTGCCAGATAGTAGCCAAGCACTGCATACACATCTGCTGTTGTCAGGCTGGGGTAACTATCGACAATGCCTTCGGGAGTTTCGCCCATGTAGTAGGCGTGAATAACGAGTTCGAGCAGCACGCGCGTCTTGCCGATGCGGATCGTTCCGTCTTCGTCAATTCGTAGCGGTATGGTCATGGTGGGGAGATAGGGGATCATTCGGCAAACCTCGTCTCTTTCAACCGAATTTCTGTACATTCATTCTAACGTGGAAAATTTACGCCGGTAGTTTGACCGATTTGGTTCCTCTACGGGATGGTGTCTTATCAACAGATTTTGTGCTTCTTTCAATCTAGCCACCGGACACCAAACAAAGTTCGGAATAGAAACGGAAGGGATAGGATCGGCGAGAGCTAAGCGCCGTTCGAGAAAATCCCAGCCCAAGCGAAAAATGCTCAACTCCTGGCAGTCAGAACGGTCAATGTCCGCCGTCAAGCGGAAGGTTAAAACATGTTCCGCCAAAGCGACCAACCAAGAGGTAGAGCAGGAAAACGGCCAAAGTCAGCCGGGACAAGCGTAAGAAATGACCGAGCGCGGCTACCAGATCACCCCGAAGGATATGACTGTTGGTGAGTAAGTGGCCTCACTTCCTTTGAGCCAGATACTGGACGCTGCCATCGGCTCTCCGGGCAAAAGTTTTCCGTTTCTGCTGCGTAATTCATCCGTGATACAATAATTTACAGAAGCTTGTTGGTACAGACAAAGGCTGTCTGATGATCTCTGATCCCCTAACAATGATCGTTCCCCTGAGAATGGATGAGCAAGGCGCAATTCGCGTCAGTGGCACCCGGGTCACGCTCGATACGGTGATTGCCCGCTATCACCAGGGGGATAGCCCAGAAGCTATCCACGCAGGCTTTTCCACCCTGTCGGTCACGGATATTTACGCCATCATCGCTTATTATCTGGCGCACCGCGACGAGCTTGACGCCTACTTGCAGCGTCGTGACGAGGAGGCAGAACGCCTTCGGCAGGAAATCGAAGCGAATTACACACCGGAGCAGAAAGCGTTCAACGAACGTATCCGCAAATTAGTCGAAGATAAACGCCACCAACGGGATAAGTAATGCGCTTTGCTGCCGATGAGAACTTCGATGGACGCCTCCTCAACGAGCTTCTAATCCGATTGCCAGCGTTGGATGTTGTGCGTGTGCAGGATACCGAGATGTACCAAGCACCTGATGATCAATTACTCGCCTGGTTGGCAGCTGAGCAGCGCATTTTGCTCACTCATGATGTCCAAACGATGCCGTATTATGTCTATGAGCGCGTGCGTGCCGGTCAGCCAGTTCCTGGTGTGATTGAAGTTCATAAAGATACACCGCTTGGGGTAGCCAGTGATGAATTGGAAGTCATGATTGGCGCCGGTACCCCGGAGGATTTCGAGAACCAGGTGAAATACATCCCAATTCGTTAATCCTATAACATGGTTGAAGGCGATAGTGGTTCAAAGGGAAGCGACGGGTACGATAGATTCCCAAGTCGGTAGAAAGTGCCAATGACCGATTAAAGGTGTTGGGATTTTGTATCCGTTAGAATTTGTCCGATGCGCGTCCAGTGGATGCCGAGCGCTCTGCCGATCTGGCGATAGCTCATGCCTTGTTCGCGCAGAGCCAGAATAGTTGCGCGAAGCTGCTGTTTGTCGGGATTGAGCGAATTGCTCGAAGTGGATGGCGTCACGGGAACATCGAACCGATGAATATGTCTAGTGAAGGGAACAGTGCCCCTCAAAACTGTAATTTTACAGTTCTACGCTGTAAAATTACAGCACTTCAACCAATATGATTGGGCGTGATGAGGAACGTGAAGATCGCATTTCCAACGAAGCCATTGTTGACGCTTACGGCCCTGAAGGACAGCGCTTGGTTGGTACTACTACCTTGAGGAGAGCCTTGCTTTTCCGTTCAAGTCAAGGCGTGCTGTATCTCGTCACGCAAGACATCGCCCTTGAAAGTCGGCGAGGTAGTTGAGGTGTTGGAAATGGCGGGCGGGGACGCTTGTACAAGCAACATGGTAGTCATCATCCGCACTGGGGTGTGCTAGTGGCCCAGCTTGAGCCGACAGCGGGCGACTCTGCCATGAGTGAGGCCTTCGGAGACAGGCATTACAGGGTCGGCAGAGGATACATGTTCTAATGGCGGGTGATTTCGCGCACCGTTATCCTAACGTCAATCGTTTCGTCTTCGAGCGAGGCTGGATCGAAATTGGCGCCGACGAGTACAGCCGCTCATTGATCCAGGCCCTCGACCTCGGTGGCCTGGTCTGGGAAGGAAAAGCGGGGTATGACTCGCTGGACGAAGCCCTGGTTGATCTGGAACACGGGTTAGCCCAGTGGATGAAAGAAGTGGCAGTTGATGAGTGACGACAAAGTATCGGAGAAAATGCGGGGTATCTACGACGAAATTATTGCGCTCACGGATGAGGTTTGTGGCAAGCACTTCAGTCGGGAGTATGCTGACTTAAGCCGCAAAATGGCAGCGGCACTCAGCCGTAAGCGCCCTTCACCGCTGGCTAGTGGCCGAGCAAAAACTTGGGCGGCAGGTATTGTCTATGCAGTTGGTCAAATCAACTTCCTGTTCGATAAGTCGCAAACTCCGCATCTTCCAGCCTGCGATTTGTGTGCCCTTTTTAGCGTGAATCAGAACACTGCGAGTAGTAAAAAAGCTAAGCAAATTCGCGATGAGCTCAAAATCCACCTGTTCGATCGTCGTTGGCTGCTGCCAAGCCAATTAGACACGCATCCAACAATCTGGTTGGTTTCGATCAATAGTTTCATGGTCGATATTTGCTGGATGCCGCGCCCGATCCAGGCAGAAGCTTATCGCCAGGGTATCATCCCCTATATCCCTGCTGACAGTGATGAATGAGCCGAGTATATCCATTTGAGGTTGTAGACATGAGCGATTATGTATTGACCATACCAGCAGAAGTTTACGCCCGTGCGCGCCAGATTGCTGAGGAAACGTCTCAGTCCGTCGATCAGATGATGATTGAATACCTAAGAACGTTGTCTGCTCCGCTGCCCACCTTACCGCCAGAAGAAGAAGCAGAACTCGATGCGCTGAAAAACCTGTCTGAAGACGCGCTCTGGACGATTGCTCGTGAGCAGATGCCTGATGATCTTCAAGGACGGATGCAAGACCTGATGGATAAAAATTCTGCTGGAACAATCACGACCGAGGAGTACATCGAACTTGAAGGTCTTGTCGAGCGCGGACAGCGGCTGATGGTCAGAAAATCGGAGGCTGCCGCCTTATTGACACAGCGAGGATACAAAGTTACTCCAAAGGACATGACAACCCGTGAGTAAACTGTCATGGCGTGCAACCAGACGTCTCGTTTATGAGCGCGCAGACGGCTGCTGTGAATATTGTCGAACATGCGAATACAACACCGGACAGCCAATGCACACTGAACATATCGACCCAAACGGCGGCAATCATCTCGATAACTTGTGTCTGTCATGTTCAAGCTGTAATCTGAGTAAGGCAACTGCTACAAGCGCCCGCGATTCCGAAACAGGTAAGGAAATCGCGCTGTTCAACCCTCGCATACAAGCATGGCAAGAACATTTCGAGTGGATTGACGATGGTTTACGGCTTCGTGGGAAAACAGCAGTGGGCAGAGTAACAATAGTGCGCCTAAAGATGAACCAGCAGCGAGTGCTTCGAGCAAGGAGAAATTGGATTACAGCAGGAACTCACCCGCCTGACATTCCCAGCACTTAATGTTAGCTGGTTTAGCCCTTTAGAATCTGTCCGATGCGTGTCCAGTGGATGCCAAGCGCTTTCCCTATCTGGCGATAGCTCATTCCCTGCTGATGCAGAGCTAGAATTGTGGCGCGAAGCTGCTGTTTATCAGGATTGAGCGAGTTGCTCGAAGTGGATGGCGTCACGGGAACATCGAACCGATGAATATGTCTAGTGAAGGGAACAGTGCCCCTCAGGTCCAAATCTGGTACACGGTGTAAAGTCCCAAAGTGAGATGGGACGGATCGGATAGGAAACGTTCAGGTTGCTTTTGCCATTGCTGGCAAATGTATTCATAGGGCGTGAGTCACTTCAGCGTCTTCAGACATTTGGCAAAGTTGTAGGCCATCAAGAAAGTCGTCAAATGCTCCCGGAGCTGCTGATGGGTATCGTAGTAGTAACGATAGACCGTCGCCTCTTTGAGCGTGCGGTTCATCCGCTCGACTTGACCATTCGTCCAGGGATGATTGGGTTGGGTCAGGCGATGCTCAATCCCGTGTTTGGGTCAAACAGCAAGGGGAAAGCATAGCGGTCGCTCTCCCGGTTGGCGAACTGGATGCCACTGTCGGTCAGGATGGTATGGATTTTGTAGGGCACGGCAGCAATGAGATGACGCAAAAACTCGGCAGCCACTAATCGGGTCACCCGCTCATGCAGTTCATTGAAGGCGAATTTGGAGGTGCGATCAATGGCAACAAACAGGTACAGCTTGCCTTCTTCAGTCTGCACTTCGGCGATGTCAAGATGAAAATAGCCCATGGGATACGCTTTGAAACGGCTTTTCTTCGCTGGTTTTTCGGTCACCTCTGGCAGCCGACTGATCCCGTGACGCTGGAAACAACGATGGAGTGCGGAGCGGGTCAGATGGGGGATCGTTTCCTGCAAGACATACAAACAGTCATCCAATGGAAGCAAGGTATGTTTGCGAAAAGCGACAATCAGCGCTTCTTCCTCGGTGCTTAAAATCGTCGAGTGCGGCTGCTTGGGTCCCATAGGCGCATCTTCAACGTCAGCGCGCTGTTTCCACTTGGCGACCGGCTTCGGGTTAATCCCGTACTGTTTCGCCAAACTTCTTATACTCGCTTGACTGTTTTGTATTGCGCGACGGACTGCCGCTGTCGTGTGGGCGCTGCCGTGAAGTACCTGTGCCATAACTGTTCCTTTTGCATAGCAGATACTGTACCACTATACTCTGGGACTATACACCTAGTTCGCCGCTCGGCGTGATGCCTCGTGCCATGATGAAGGCTTGGATGTCCACCTGCGTGTCGCTGAAGTCCAGCGTGGGGATCAGCGCGTGCGCCACGCCTAACCCGGCATAAATTGCCGCCAGCGTGCTAATGTGAACGTCCGATCCGCGCTCTTCCCAGCAGTCGTAGCAGGGGGTTTGCCAGACAGCGGCGAGATACTGTGCGGTCAGGGAGTGGGGAAGATCAAGGATATAAGAAATCTTTGAGGTGAGCAGGATAAGCCGGGTAGGTGTGGCGGTAGAGTTGGCGACGATTCCAGGCAAAGACAAAGAGCTTAATCGTGCGGCGCAGCGCTTCGATACAGCGGGAAAAACAGCGCGATTTGCGTCCAAGCCGGGCGAGATAGTGACGTAGTTCGGCATTGTCCCCCTCCACCCGATAGGTCTCGCTTTTGTCCGGCATGGGCGTATAAAGTCCGGGCGCATAGACTAAGCGACGATAGAGGGCAAACAAATCGCTGAAATAGAAGGCGGCTTGGGGTGCTTCATCGACCATCTGCTGAAGCGCCAGCTCAGTACGCTCACGCTCGACTGCCCAACCGAGAATACAACTGGTCGTGCGATCCACCAGCGTCATCAGGTAGACGACGTTTTTTTCTTGCCGACAAAGGTAAATAGTTCATCGAGTTCCGCGTTATTGACATCGTTTGGCATGGGAGCATCAGGGAGTTGGTCGCTGTAGGCTTTGACCCAATGGATCACGCTTTTGTGATCCACTTCCAGATGACGTGCGATGCGGCGATAGTTCATCCCATCAAGGTAGAGTTTGACTGCTTGTTGGCGCAACCTATCGGGGTAGCCATGCTCGCTCGGTTCGGGCGTATATTTTCGCCCACACGCTTGGCATTGCCAGCGCTGGCTTCCCGACAGGTTCTTCCCGGCTTTGACTTGTTCTTCACTCGTTTGGCAGTACGGACATGCTTTCATTCCCCCAGTTTAACCCATCTCCTCTTTCTTCCCCACTCCCTGGTTGTGCTAGTGCTGGCGGCGTGTGGTCCGGGTCCGTATGCGATTCGGGAAGGGACGCTGCACGATACGATCTTCTCGGTGGAGCCACGCGTGAACGGCACGACGACCGTGTGGTTTACGCATGACGACGTCGGCGCATATTGCACCAAAGACGAAGCGATCACGACGCTGGTGGCTGAGATTGTTCGCAGTGACAACACTGAAGTAGTTGCTACTTACCGCTCACTGAACCGAGGTGACGCTGAATACGGTACGCTGTTTGGCACGGAT